>NZ_DCYU01000064.1:0-16367 GCF_002331165.1 Pseudoalteromonas sp. UBA2102 | reverse complement strand
TATGGTATTTAGGCGCTCACTTTATGTAGTAAAAGATGTTGCTGAGGGGGAGTTATTTACGCATGAAAATGTAAGAAGCATTCGTCCAGGTTATGGATTAGCGCCAAAGCATTTATGTGATGTTATAGGCAAAATAGCTAGTTCAAGTATTCCTTCAGGGACAGCTCTTTCGCATGAGCTCGTAAAGTGAAGTATTATTTCTCAGTGTTGTTGAAGTAAAATGAACATAATAAAAACTTTTAAATTGATGAATACTTGTTTAACTAAGGAAGATGAGTGTGTTTTGGCGTATTTTTTTGGAACCAAGCTCGAAAGTTTAGATAGTTATAAAAGGTTGAAGTCTAATCATCCGGGTATAATCCCACAAATATGTTTATATTTTTATTCATTATTAAAATTAGTTCGTTTTAGGAAAGAAAACTTAAATAGTAATCATGAGGTATTAGTATTTGCTGGGACTAATAATCAATATAATAGCCTTTACTCAACCTTAAATGGATTAGATAGGTTGAATATCGCATATAATTTAATTACGTCAAAAGTTGTTAAAGGGAAAAGTAATGACTTATCAATTAATATATTTGATTTTTTAATTAGCGTATGTACTTTTTTTATGAAATCACCGAGGCTTTATTTAAAATTAAAGAAAGCAAATAAAAATTTCGAATTAAATTATTTTTTTTCTGCACTTTGTCAGAGTTATACCTTTTTACCATACTTTATCAGAACGTTAAGTAATCTATCGAGTAAAGGGAATCTAAAGTTAGTCATACTATCTAACGACCATAATAGCGCGAATAGGTGCTTACGCCTTGTATGTGAAATGTTAAATATAAAAACTTTATATATGCAACACGCGTCCGTTTCGAAGTTATTTCCCCCCCTACAGTACGATTATGCCTTACTTGATGGTGAAATAGCTTATGAAACATATAAAATGTGCGCTGATAATCTACCTGGTTTATCTATATTTCCTTCTAACGTTTTTTTAAGTGGCCAAAAAAAGTTAATAAACATAAATAAGGATGTAAATGGTGCTTTTGATTTAGGGATAGCTGTCAACATGTTGGATGATTTCGATTACTTAAAAGTATTGATTGAAAGATTAGTTGACTGCGGAAATAAAATATTAGTAAGAACACACCCATCTCAACCGAGTTCTTTTTTAAAAAAGTTATCGGTTATTATTACTAACACCCAAATTCAGTGGTGCGATCCAACTACAAATAGTTTGAGCTCTTTTTTTAATTCAATAAATTGCTTAGTGTCAGCTAATTCTAGTATTCACCTAGAAGCTGCATTAGCAGGAAAGGCAACCTTATATTATGAATTTTCTTCTGATGCAGATATGTCTGATTATTATGAGTATAAAAAAAATGGCTTAGTATACCCTTTAAATTTAGATAATATTGAACAGTCTATTAAAGAAGGGGTTATTTATTGCTCTTCTAAAAAGCGTAGTCAAGCGGTAAAAAAATATAGCGCAACATATATGACAAAGTGGGAGCATCAAGAGGGAGAGCTTTCTGCTGAGTTAATAAAAAAAATCTTAACCAATGAAAGTTTTAATGATTTGTTCAAACTATCTAAATCAAATTTTTATACACTTTATAACATAAGACAATCATGAGTGGTTTCTTCAAAAGTAGTTCAATCTATGTATTAAGCTCTATAGCAAGTGCCTTGATACCTTTTATATTACTGCCTATTCTAACTCGTTACCTTACACCTGAAGAATACGGCCAAATTGCTATGTTTATCATTTTCACTAGTGCCTTAGCTGCTTTAATTGGTCTAAGTGTACATGGCGCGGCTAATCGCCGTTTCTTTGATGAAAATATTATTCCAGCTGAACTTGCAAGGTTCAATGGTAATTGCTTTTTTATATTATTAGCGAGTACGAGTTTATTTTTAATTGTTTTAGCTTTTATCGATAATTTTTTAGCTGCATATTTAGGCATTCCAACGACTTGGCTTTACTTAGGCATATTAAGTGTTTTTTTTAGTTTTATATTAAATATACGCTTAGGGCAATGGCAAATTAGAGGTAGAGCAAAGTCGTATGGTCTACTTCAAATCACGAATGCACTCGTTGTTTTATTATTTAGTTTATTGTTTGTTATTTTATTTAAATTAGGTTCAGATGGACGTGTTTTCGCAATTGTTATAACAAGTACAATGATTGGCTTTGTATCTTACATAATTCTTCGTAAAGATAAGCTAGTTACATTTGAATATAATATAAATGATATTAAATATGCTTTATCATTTGGTGTGCCACTTATACCGCATGTGCTAGGCGGTTTTTTATTACTCTCTATTGACCGATTAATAATAAATAAAGAGCTAGGTTTGGAGATGACGGGTATTTACATGGTAGCTCTTAGCTTAGGTAATGCTTTAAATATTATTTTCAATAGTATTAACAAAGCTTACTCTCCTTGGTTGTTTGGTCAGCTAAAAGAAAATGACCTTAATAAAAAAATATCGATTGTTAAAAAAACATATATATATTTTGTTTTTTTAATTCTAATGGCGTTACTATCTTTTTTTATTGCTCCTACGATATTGAAACTTATAGTAGGTGAAAAGTTCTACCAAGCTGCTGAAGTATTACCCTTTATTATCGCAGGGCAAATCTTTCTAGGCATGTACTTTATGGTAACGAATTATATCTTTTATATAAAGAAAACCAAATACTTATCATATGTAACTATTTCTTCAGGTGTGATTAATATTGCTTTGTTATTAATTCTAATACCACACTACGGTATAATTGGGGCGGGATTTTCCTTTTTGATTGCAAATGTCTGGCAGTTTATCTGCACATGGATTGTCAGTGCAAAACTATTTCATATGCCATGGGGGCTAAGAGAGTTAAAATGAAAAGTATATTAAACTTAATGCGCAAATTAAAATGCCGTTTCAGAAAAAAATATTACACCAAAAAAGCGCTTAAACAAATTTCTTATTTTAAAGAACTGCCTAATATCAACTATAAAAGCAGCTTCAATGGAAATACATATTTGGGAAGCAATTGTCATTTTAATGGAATGCAAATTTCGGGTGGGGGCAGGGTTACAATAGGTGATAACTTCCACTCGGGGTCGTCGTGCATGATGATAGCTCAAAACCATAATATTAATGGCGGAGCCCTACCTTATGACAATACTTATATTTTAAAGGATATTGAAATAGGCGATAACGTTTGGCTAGGAAACCGAGTTATTATTTTAGGTGGGGTTAAAATTGGTGAAGGGGCTGTAATACAGGCTGGTAGTGTGGTTGTATCTGATATTCCTACACTCGCTATTGCAGGCGGACACCCTGCTGTTGTTTTTAGTCATAGAGATTCTGAGCATTACTTTAGGCTTAAAAACGAAGAGAAGTTTAATTAGAGCATTATTTGGCTTAATTATTTAACCATTGCTAATGAGTATTAAGATATTAAGTATTTTAATAAGCAATACCTTATTATCAAAGGTATATTTGAATTACTAGTCGATTATTCATTATCGTTTTGTAATAAAGCCACGAAATTAATAAAAAGGTATAGATATAGTGTTGGCAGAAATAAGATCATTATGGATCGGTGGATCTTTATCTAGATTAGAGAGAGTGTGTTTAACGTCTTTTTTGCGCGCAGGGCATAAAGTGTACTTGTATACTTATGATGAAGTGCTAAACATACCTGAAGGTGTGGAAGTACTAGACGCTAATTCAATACTCCCTAGAGATAAAATATTCACTTATGGAGCAGTCACTGGCAAGGGAAAGGGAAGTTACGCAGGTTTTGCAAATCACTTTAGATATGAAATGCTTTTAAAGTGTAGCAATACCTATTGGGTTGATATGGACGTTATCTGTTTATCTCCATTTTACATTGAAAACGAGCTCGATTTTGGCTTTGAAAATGATACTTATATAAACAATGCCGTAATTGGAACTCAGGAATCGGGTAATAAGTTATTTTCTAATTTAAGCAACTACTGCAATAATCCATTTCAATTTACAAAATGGGATACTTTTAAGTTCTTAATAAGAAAACTTATAGGAAGGACATGGGGAAGAGGGGATTTTTCATATCTACCATGGGGAATTACCGGCCCAAAAGCACTTACAGGCTTTGTGAAAAAAGGTAGTTTACTTAATTTTGCTGCACCAATCCAAAAATATTATCCAATTCCATCCGCTGATTGGAAGCATATATTTTTTGCTAGTGAAGAGCATATTAACCTGGATGGGGCTCAAGCCGTACATTTATGGAATGAACAATTGAGAAGAGAAGGTTTAGATAAAAATTCAGTTTTTGATAAAGACTCTTTATATGAAAGATTGATCTTAGATTTAAAACTCGATGAATAGTGACTTCTTGTAAATGATTTATATAGTTCTGATTGCTGTTGTTGTTTTGTTTTCATATTCATCTATAGCAAAAAAAGATTATAGTTTTCTAGGGTACTTTCTTGTTCTTGTACTAGCTCTGTTTGCTGGTTTAAGGCATGAGGTTGGTGCGAAGCCTGATTGGGAAGTGTACCATCAGGTGTTTTATGATGCGCCTGAATATCTATCTAACTTATTTAATTACTTTTCAGATAATAGCCGCTTAGAAAAGGGATACTTGACTTATAATTTTATTATTCATTATTTCGTTGAAGACTTTAATTTTTTTCTAGTGGTCACTGCATTATTTACAATTGGATTAACGTACAAAAGTGTATCTATTTATACACCAATGACCATTTTTGCATTACTACTATACATGCGATATGGTTATTTTCAGTTTAATATGATGTTTTTGAGGCAAGGTATTGCTGTAGCAATATTTTTATATTCCATACGGTACATTAAAAGTAGAAACATTTATGGTTACTTTTTATTAAATATAATAGGAATTACATTTCATGTTAGTTTAATTGCTGTATTACCTTTGTACTTTTTTGTACACAAAAAATTTAGTCCCCGCGTATTTTTTTTGATCTTAGCGAGTTCTATATTTTTACAGGCTATCAATATAATTAAATTACTAGCTGACGCCTTGCCAAGTTCGAATATTATTCTTTATGCTTTTAAATCATATGTTTCCTCTGGAGAACCAAAGCCATTTTCTTTCTCATTCATAGAAAAGCCCTTAATGTTCTTTATTTTATTATATTATTACAAAAGGTTAGAAAAAAGGTTTGAATATTACAACTTATTTTTCAATCTGAGTTTTATTGGTCTTATCTTAAGTATTTTGTTTTTACAGTTTGAGGATTTAAGTGATCGATTTGTTATTATTTTCAACATAACGAATATAGTTCTTTTGACTTACTTGATGCGTATATTTAAGGGAGGAGGCAAACTCGTTTATTTGTTTATAGTATCGTTGATTGTTGTTTTTTTTGTTTACAAAATAACAAATGCAGAACAATACATACCTTATAATATATTGGGTAAAATTTATTTTTAATTACAAGGCTTCCATGTTAACAATAGGCATATCAACCGTCGCTTCTTCTTTGAGTGAGTTGATTATATATATACAGGATAATATTAAAAAAATTGATCCTAGTATTGATTTTTTAATTTGTTCTCAAAGAGAACCAGAGAATGTGGCTATAGTTATCTCTGAAAGAATAAAAGTATTAAAAACTAATGAGTCAGGACTAAGCCGCAGTCGAAACACACTACTTAAAGAAAATAAAAATAAATGGTTATGGATTCAAGATGATGACATAAAAATAGAATTTGAAGCTCTACAGAAACTTTTGGAAACTCTTTCAGAATCAAGGAACGATCTTGTTTTTATTAAAGTAAAATCATTAGAAAATAAAAATGAATTTTATAAAAATTATACTTTTCATGAAACTCATCGATTAACCAATTCGTTAAAAATATCTTCAATTGAAATAGTCGTACGGCGAGAATTTGTAAACGATAAAAATATTAAATTTGATACAAATTTGGGCTTGGGTACAGATCTTCCTTGTGGTGAAGAAAATAAGTTTGTATTAAATTTATTTCAGTCCAATGCAAAGGTAAAATATCTAGATTTAGCTACATGTTTTCATACCACAGAACTTGAAGGTAGAGAGATTGATCATAAAGGACGCTTTTCTGCACGCGGTTATTTATTACGTTTTTACCCGTTTTATATTAGCTTCCCTCTAATGATTAGATGGGCTATATACATTCCTGCTGAATTGTCTTTTTATAGAAAGATAATACTAATGTTAAGAACTTATTTTAAAAGGTAATTTTAAGCATTATATAGCCATAATAATTTTTACTAAAGATTATTCCCATGTGTAATTAATCACTTATGTAATTAAGTTCTGGCTTTTATAAAATTAATGTCAAACTTATCAGTACAAATCTATAAACAGGATAACTAATGAAAATCCTATATCTACATCAATACTTTGCTACGCCTGAGTCAAATGCTGGCACGCGATCTTATGAAATGGCCAAGCGACTAGTTAAAAGTGGTCATGATGTTACATTTATTACTAGCTCGGCTTATTTTTCAGAAAACTATAATCTAAACCATGGTTGGAACCTTATAGATATTGAAGGTATAAAACTACACGTTCTACATCTAGCATATTCAAATAAAGATAGTTTTTTTAAGCGAATTTTAAAATTTATTAGGTTTTCAGTAAGCTCAACAGTTAAATCTTTTTCTATCAAAGCCGATGTAGTTTTTGCTACAAGTACACCCTTAACTATTGCAATACCAGGTGTGATTTACTCTAAGTGCAAAAAAAGGCCTCTAGTATTTGAGGTGCGCGATCTTTGGCCTGAATTGCCTGTAGCTGCTGGAGTGATAAAAAATAAATTAATAATAAAATTTGCAACATGGTTAGAAAAATATACCTATAAAAATTCAACCAGATTGATTGGCCTTTCACCAGGTATGTGTGATGGTATAATAAAGCATGGAATTTCACCTGACAAAGTAACCCTTGCTACAAATAGTTGTGATACTAGTTTGTTTGATGTTAGTGAAGATGTTGGCATCGATTATTTAAAATCTAAGTTAGGTTTTGTTAATGATAGAAAACTTATTGTATATACGGGTACATTCGGTCTAATTAATAATGTGAGCTATATTGTAGGCTTGGCAAAAGCTGCGCAGAACTCTAATCCAAATTTATGTTTTGTAGCAATTGGTGACGGGATGGAAAAAGGGAAGATAATAAGCGAAGCAAGAGCGCTAGGTGTTTACAATAAAAATCTATACTTTCTTGACCCAGTACCAAAAACAGAAATAGTTCGTTTATTATCTGCCGCAGACTTATCTTTGTCATTATTCGGTCCAGTAAAAGAGATGTGGCATAATTCTGCAAATAAGCTGTTTGATGCACTAGCTTCAAAAACGCCCATCGCAATTAATTACGGTGGTTGGCAAAAAGACTTCATTAAAGAACACAAGTGTGGCTTAGTTTTAGAGGCGGATGATTACAAGGCATCCAGTATGCTTATTAGTGAATTTCTTGACAGTAAATCTGATTACGAAGCAGCCGTGAATAGCTGTAAAACACTAGCTTATGAACATTTTTCTAGAGACATTATGGCTACAAGAGTCGAGAAAACGCTACAGGATGCTATTAATGATTAAATATCTTTTTGACTTAACGGTTTCAATAATTGTATTTTTGATTTTACTTCCAGTTATATTACTGGTTGCTGTGTTAATCAGAATCAAATTGGGCTCACCTATTTTGTTTACGCAAGATCGCCCTGGTTTAAACGGTAAAGTGTTTAAAATGATGAAGTTTAGAAGCATGCTCGATGCAAAAGATAAGCACGGTAACTTGCTTCCTGATAACGAAAGAATGACTAAGTTTGGTGCTTTTTTACGTTCTACCAGTTTGGACGAGCTACCTGGCTTGTTTAATGTTATTAAAGGCGACATGAGCCTTGTAGGCCCTAGACCTTTATTAGTTCAGTACTTACCTCTTTATAGTATAGAGCAAGCACGCCGACATAATGTTCGCCCAGGTATAACCGGTTGGGCGCAAGTTAATGGGCGTAATGCAATTAGCTGGGAACAAAAGTTTACACTTGATGTTTGGTATGTTGATAACCAAAGTTTTTGGCTAGATATTAAAATATTACTGTTAACGGTAAAAAAAGTATTTGTGCGTGAAGGAATAAGTGCTGATGGGCACGTAACTATTGAGCCTTTTAAAGGTTCTAGTAATGATTAAGGCAACGGTTAAAACTTTGGCTATTTTAGGGGCTAGTGGCCACGGTAAAGTAATAGCTGATATTGCAGAGCAACTAGGCTTTTGTGTTAGCTTTTATGATGATGCATATCCTAATAAAAAAAACATAGAGCATTGGCCTGTTATAGGTACATTTTCAGATTTACTTAATGTACCTAGCACTAACATAAATGTTGCTGTTGCTATAGGTCACAATAATACGCGAGAAGTAAAAATAAAAACGCTAGCCAAAAATGGCTACATGCTTCCTGTGCTCATTCATCCAACTGCAGTTATAAGTAAATATGCTCAAATAGACTTAGGCTCTGTTATAGCAGCTAACGCTGTTATTAACGCCTTTGCAGTAGTAGGCCGAGGCTGTATAATTAATACTTCAGCTATAATTGAGCATGATTGTAGAATAGGCGACTTCACTCATATTTGTCCGGGCACATCCTTAGCCGGAGGAGTTAGCGTTGGTCGAGCTAGTTGGTTAGGTATTGGCAGTAAAGTAAAACAACTCATCCATATTGGTGATAATACATTAATTGGTGCAGGTAGTTTGGTCGTTAAAGATATATCATCTGATGTAACTGCTTATGGGTCCCCTTGCGTTAAAGTTTCAGAAAACAGTCAAGCCTTTTAAATTTTATAGGAATTCAATGTTAAATACCCCATTTTCTCCATGGCCAAGCTTTACACAAGAAGAGGCTGATGCAGTTAGCCGTGTTATTTTATCTAATAAGGTAAATTATTGGACGGGCACTGAAGGGCGTGAATTTGAGAAAGAATTTGCAACATGGACTGATAGTGAATATGCCATAGCCTTGGGTAACGGCACACTAGCACTCGACATTGCTTTAAAAGCATTAAATGTAGGTGCTGATGATGAAGTAATAACTACTCCGCGTACTTTTTTAGCATCTGCTTCAAGTATTGTTACATCTGGCGCCGCTCCTGTTTTTGCTGATGTTGACTTAAATAGCCAGGCCATTACTGCCGAATCTATAAAAGCAGTGCTTACACCAAAAACAAAAGCAGTTATTGTTGTTCATTTAGCGGGTATGCCAGCCGAAATGGACGAAATAATGGCGCTGAGTAAAAAGCATGGATTTTATGTAATTGAAGACTGTGCACAAGCGCACGGGGCTACGTATAAAGGTCGCTCTGTTGGAAGTATAGGCCACATAGGCGCATGGAGCTTTTGCCAAGATAAAATTATGACCACCGGCGGTGAAGGCGGCATGGTAACGACTAACTCAAAAGAGTTATGGTCAACTATGTGGAGTTATAAAGACCACGGTAAAAGCTTTGATGCTATTTATAACAGAGAGCACCCCCCTGGTTTTAGGTGGCTACATGAGAGTTTTGGCACTAATTGGCGAATGACAGAAATGCAAGCTACTATCGGGCGTATACAATTAAAACGAATGGATAATTGGACTGCTAAACGCCAATCACACGCTGCACAGTTAGACAAAGCAGCAAGTAATTTTAATTGTGTAAGATTAGTTAATATTCCAAAGCACATACAGCACGCTGAATATAAGCATTACATGTTTATAAAACCTGAGTATTTAGCTGATGGTTGGAATCGCGACCGTATAGTAAACGAAATTACTGAACGTGGTGTTCCGTGTTTTCAGGGAAGTTGTTCAGAGGTTTACCTTGAAAAAGCTTTCGATAACACCCCTTGGCGGCCGGAAAAGCGCTTACCGAATGCTGTAGAGTTAGGAGAAACGGCTCTTATGTTTCTAGTACATCCAACTTTGTCGAAAAAAGAGATCCAATTAACAGCTAAAGTTATAAAAGAAGTTTTAGAAATCGCCTCACTATAACCAAACTCTCATACACAAATTTACAAAAAGTAACCAAATACATAAAGACTATATAATCTTTTGCATATAGTCTTTAACTATTAAGTGCAATAGTTGTTCATCTTGTAGTAAAATTGTAATCAATAGAATAGCAGTATCACTGCTAGCTTCAGGGAAATGTATTGTGTTTTTAAAATTCTTAGTTAACTTACCTCGCCCCCAAAAAAGAGTTGTATCACTTGTTGTAGATAGCATTTTTATTATTGTTGCTTTTTGGTTAGCCTTTTTACTAAGGTTAGATAGCACGGCTGTTTTAAAAAATATACACACATGGATTCTACTGGCAACAGTATTACCCCTTAGCTTGTTCAGTTTTGTTAAGCTTGGCTTATACCGGGCCGTACTTCGTTATATGAACACCCAAGCTATGTGGGCCATTATTGCAGGTGTTGTACTTTCTACCGTTTACTTAACCGTTTTATCTTTCTTTTTAAGTGCCCCTGTACCACGTACTGTGCCATTTATATACGCAAGCTTTTGTATTTTATTTGTAGGCGGAGCAAGGCTTACCGTTCGAGCAGTTGTTGGGCAAATTACAATGCGCCGTAAAGAAGGGGTCATTATATATGGCGCGGGTTCTGCTGGCCGCCAACTTGCAACTGCCTTAGCTAATGGCCCAGAGTATTCACCTGTTGCCTTTATTGATGATGATCCTAAAAAGCATTTATCGTTAATTCAGGGTATATGTGTGCATGCACCTTCGCAAATAGCCGAACTAGCCAAACAAAAATGTGCCAATAAAATTTTACTTGCCTTGCCAAGCACTTCAAGAAGCCGTCGCAAAGAGGTGCTTAACGCAATAGAAAAGTTCAAGCTACAAGTAATGACCATACCTGGCATGGCTGATATTGTTTCAGGCACGACTAACCTTGACGAAGTTAAAGATGTAGAGATAGACGATTTACTAGGTAGAGACTCTGTACAGCCTCGACAGGATCTAATGTCGGCGAATATAGAAAATAAAGTGGTAATGGTAACAGGGGCGGGTGGCTCAATTGGCTCTGAACTGTGCAGACAAATAGTTAAAAATAAGCCTACAAAAATTGTACTGTTTGAGCTTTCGGAGTTTGCTTTATATGCAATAGAAAAAGAGCTATCGGAGTACTGCAACGCAAATAATTTAAATATAGAAGTGTTGCCAATATTAGGCTCAATACAAAATAAAAAGTTGGTTGAATCAACGTTCTCTACCTTTAACGTGCAAACGGTTTACCATGCAGCCGCCTATAAACATGTGCCATTAGTAGAGCACAACGTAGTTGAAGGTGTTCGCAATAATATTTACGGCACTTACAATGTAGCGACGGCAGCAATAAACGCAAAAGTAGACACGTTTGTTTTAATATCAACCGATAAAGCAGTGCGCCCAACAAATATTATGGGCACTACAAAGCGCATGGCTGAACTTGTGCTGCAAGGGTTGTCTGAGGTTCAAAATACTACACGTTTTACAATGGTACGTTTTGGTAATGTATTAGGGTCATCTGGTTCTGTTGTGCCATTATTCAGAAAACAAATTAAAGCAGGCGGCCCAATAACATTAACTCACCAAGATATTACACGCTACTTTATGACCATACCTGAAGCTGCTCAGCTTGTTATTCAAGCAGGTGCCATGGGTGTAGGCAGTGATGTATTTGTGTTAGACATGGGTGAGCCAGTAAAAATTAAAGATTTAGCAACTAAAATGGTTCACTTATCGGGGCTGGAAGTTAAGCACGAAAAGCGTCCAAATGGTGATATAGAAATAAAATGTACAGGCCTTCGCCCTGGCGAAAAACTTTTTGAAGAGCTATTAATTGGCGACAATGTTACTGGCACCGATCACCCAAGAATCTTAAGTGCACAAGAAATAAAAATGCCGTGGCATGAGCTAGAGCCACTTTTAAGTAAGCTTAAAGCTGCATGTGATGAATCTGATCATATTCAAATACGTAAGCTATTACTTCAAGCGCCTACCGCTTTTTCGCCAACGGATGGTATATGTGACCTAAACTGGCAAGAAAAACAAAATAGCCAAACCAATGTTACCGCTTTACCCAACGTAAGCGGCTCTTAAAATGGCTAGGCTGCAATAGTTTAATAATTTGCAGCCTATTTGTTTGAGCTAACCTAACGCATAAATGTACTTTTACGTTCGGTATATATTTATTGTGTTATAGACACCCTACTTACTGTCATATTAAAAGCACTGCTTTTGCATCATATTAACCAAAATTGCGTGAGCAAGCTTCGCGCCTTGTATCTCTCGTTGATAAATGATTAGCTATCATTTATCACATCGAAGTCAGTGAGCTTGCCTTTGCGCCTAGTATTTAATACTGCTCCGTAGATAAAGCCCTGACTTTCTATTCTCACAAACTGAATGGTATCCAAGCACACTTTTATTTAAGTAGATGCTGTATGTACAAGGGGAGTAAGTAGAGATGATGTTTATCGGCATTGATATTAGTAAAGAGAAAATTGATTTATCGTGGTTGAGAGACCAGCTTACAAACAAGATTAAAACAAAAGTCTTTAAAAACAAGCATCAAGACTTTGAGAAAATAGAAAAGTGGCTTTTAAATACAACTAAAAGCGTTGCTAGTGAGCTCGTTATCACCCTCGAACCAACGGGTGTTTATCATGAAGCACTGATGTATTTTTTACATGAGCAAGGCTTTAATATTATTTTAGCGAATACAGGCAAAGCGAAAAAGTATGCTGACGCGTTAAACATAATTCATAAAACAGACAAATCTGATGCAACGATGCTTGCCCACTACGGCTGTGCAAAGCACGCAGTCGTTGATTATTGGCAACCTGAAGCGTTAGAAGTTAGAGAGCTTAAAGCCCTTATCCGTCGTTTAGATGCGCTTGAGAGTAACCGGCAACGAGAAGCTAACCGATTAGAAGCAAGTGAATTCAGCAACGTTTCAGCACGTGTTCGCCAATCGATAAAAGTGACTATCGCATTTTTAGATGACGAAATTAAACAGCTTAAATCTGACATTGATGATCACATAGATAATGAGCCTGGTTTAAAAAGAAACAGGAAACTACTAGAGTCTATACCTGGCATTGGTCCTGTATTATCGAGAGAGCTGACATATTTGTTTGCGGCTAAAAAGTTTAATAAAGCCAAAGAAGCAGCAGCTTATTGTGGATTAATCCCACGGTACAATGAATCGGGTAAATTAAAAGGGCGAACAACAATCAGTAAACTTGGGCCAGCCAGAATTCGCTGTAAACTCTACATGGCAGCCATTGTCGCTGGGCAATGGAATAAAAGAATAAAACGACACAAGTTAACATTAATAAATAACGGTAAAACACCGATGCAAGCTGTGTGTGCGAATATGAGAAAGCTCATTCATATATGTTTTGGTGTAATAAAAAACCAAGAAGCGTTTAAGCTCCAAGAAAGTTAAGTACGACCTTGAAGCTTAAAATGAGAGATGGTATCTACGCGGGTATTTACACATATTTTCGAATAAGCTCTGTGTTTACCCCTTACCTATCTCAATTTTAGCACCTTCCCCCAACACCTCTTTATATTTACTTGCTAATGCGCGCTTTGCGTCTTCATCGCCGTGTACAATTTTTATATGGCTTGGCTTTTTACGCATGCCGGTTACAAATTTAACTAATCCGTTTTGATCGGCATGCGCGCTGTAACCGCTAATGGTATGCACCTGTGCGTTAATTGTAATACGCGTATCGTTTATAAAAACATACCCATTGCGGAGGCCATATTTTTGTATATCGCGGCCAAGCGTCCCTCGGCCTTGGTAGCCAACAAATAATACATCGGTTGATTTGTCAGGTAAAAAGCGCTCAAGGTAATTAACTATTCGCCCGCCACTGCACATACCGCTGGCAGCTAAAATAATGGCAGGTGTTTGTCGCGACGCTAAATAATTAATAATAGCGATATGCTCGCTATGCGTATCAACCGTGGTTAGGTTTTCAAAGTCTAGCGGATGGCGGCCTTTGGCTACTTTGCGCTTAGCTTCTGCATCCCATAAGTGTTTAAACTTACTATATTGCTCTGTAAAATTGGCAGCCATGGGAGAGTCTAAAATCACATGAATACTTCGCCAAGGAGATCCTTTAGCTGATTGATGTATTAGCTGTTCTAACTCGTAAAGTAGCTCTTGTGTGCGGCCAATACTAAATGCCGGCACTAACACTACGCCGTTATCAGCTACTGCGCGTTCAATTACACTTTTTAGTTTTTGAGTGCGCTCTTTTCGGCCTTGATGATTTTTATTACCGTAGGTTGACTCTATAACTAATGTGTCGGCCTTATAAGGAGGTTTTGGAGCCGGTAACAGCGGCGTGTAGGGGGCACCTAAATCGCCCGAAAACACAACTCTATGGCTTTTATTATTCTTTGTATTAATGCCAACATCTATTTCTACATAGGCTGAACCTAATATATGTCCAGCACGCTGAAACCGCGCTTTAGCTATTTGCTGTTTGGCGCAAGGCAGTGTAAACCAAGTATTAAAATTAACCGCTACTATCTGCTTATTTAGCAAGCTAAGGCAGGCATTTATAATTTTTATATCGCGAGTAACACCTACCTTTAACGCATCTTCAATCACTAGTGGCAGCAAACTAGCCGAGGCAGGCGTAGTATAAATGGGCCCCTTAAAACCGGCTGCTAATAAATAAGGAATGCGCCCCACGTGGTCAATGTGGCAATGGGTAACAATAAGCGCGCTAATGTGCGCAATATCAAACTCTATTGATAAATCATCTTTTGCGTCTTCTCCCTGAAAAAGCCCGCAATCTATTAGCACGCTGTTTATACTATTAATAACTAATTCGTGGCACGAGCCAGTCACGCCATTTACCGCTCCGTGGTGAAGTATTTGCATAGGGTATCTATATTTGTTTTTTTTAGGGTAAAGTTAAAGGTAGAGTTAAACAGCGGTTTAAGCAAAATTTGACTGAGTTGCTATTGTAGTCGCCTTGCTTGCTGGCGCATTTAGGATTTATTCCTCGTTAAAACAATAAGTTCAAACGCGAGGTAAACTCGCTGCTACTAGTGAGTTACCTTATATACTTCTCTTTTATTCCTCTATGTGCAAAAAATAAAAACATTAATACACAAAGAGGTTAGGAGGGCGCGGTGTTTTAGACAGGAGCACCGTAACAGCGGCTTTACCCCGCGTTAAAGCAGTATGTCAAACGCGAGCCAAATTCACTGCTACTCACATGTTTTTAAGCTAGACTTAGTCTATATAAACACCAACGGGAACAATAAATTCATTTGCTGCTGTTAACAAAGTAAGTATGCATTTACCTTAAAGGCTATTTACTTAATAAACCTAAACTGTTTATAATTGCGCGCTGTTAAAAATAATGTTGTGTTTGTTGCAATTGTGTATGTAGTAAGGATTGCTATGAAAAGTTGGTATTTAGTTACATGTAAACCTCGCCAAGAAGAGCGAGCAGCCACCAACTTACTTAATCAAGGCATTGAAGTTTTTTATCCAAAATTAACCACAGAAAAACTCATTAAAGGCAGGCGAACTGTTAAACAGTCTGCTTTATTCCCAAGCTACTTATTTATTTGCTTAGAGTCTCAAAACGGTAACTTTTCTGCTGTAAAAAATACGCGCGGAATTAGTGGGTTTGTAACTTATGGCGCTCATTACCAGGTTGTGCCAAAAGGCCTTATAGAACAGCTTAAATGTGAGCGCACAGAATTTGCCGAATCAACAATACCAAAGGCAGGCGATACTGTGAGCGTTCACAACAACGCATTCAATAATATAACAGCAATATATAAAGAGCCTGATGGTGACATGCGTAGCATTTTACTAATTAACTTACTTAATCAAAAAATCGAAGTAAGTGTCGATAATAAAGATATTAGACAGTAAAGGTTAAAGGCAAAAGGTTAAAGCGTAGTTTTGCCTTTATATCGCAAAAATTAAGTAAATATCAGTACGTAGGAACTGCAACCTAGGGGCGGAAGCGTGCCCGAAGGGCTAGACAAGCAAAAAGTTTTGCTTTCAAGCTGGAGCGAGAGGAGCTCTGCGACGAACTGGAACGTGCCCGAAGGGCTAGACAACTCGTAGACGCACAGCTTGCTGGCGTTTGAAAGCAACGCTTTTACGTACTTATAAAAAATGCGTGAGCAAGCTTCACGCCTACGTGGGTTTTATACTCGCTGCTACTTATTGTATATTTCTCATTTGCTCCTCTTTGTGCAAAGAAAAAAATATTAATTCACAAAGAGGTTAAGAGACACTCCGCTTTAGAGGGTAACGTTGTAGGCGCCTTGCTTGCTGGCGCATTTAGG
>NZ_DCYU01000117.1:1710-36737 GCF_002331165.1 Pseudoalteromonas sp. UBA2102 | reverse complement strand
TGGTTATGCAATCTTTTTACCTGACATTCGCTTTGAAATAGGCCACCCAGGTAAATCGACAACGCAAACCATGATCAACGCCACGCAAAGGCTTATAGACTTAGGCATAGCCGACCCAGCTAAAATAGGCCTACAAGGGCATTCATGGGCAGGTTATCAAAGTGCGTTTATGATCACCCAAACAGATATGTTTAAAGCGGTTGTATCGGGCGCGCCGGTATCAAACATGACCAGTGCATACAGCGGCATACGTTTAAAGTCGGGCCTTGCGCGTCAATTTCAGTACGAAACAGGGCAAAGTCGCATAGGTAAAAATTTATTTGAAGCACCCGAGCTATACATCGAAAACTCACCAGTGTTTTTTGCCGATAAAGTAAATACCCCTATTTTAATTATGTTTGGGGATAAAGACGACGCAGTGCCTTGGCACGAAGGCGTGCAATATTACTTAGCCCTGCGCCGTGCGGGTAAAGACGCCACCTTTTTACAATACGAAGGTGAACCACATCATTTGAAAAAGTTTCCTAATCAGGTCGATTTTTCAGTGCGTATGATGCAGTACTTTGACCATTACTTAAAAGGCAAGCCAGCCGCTAAGTGGATGACAGAAGGTGAACCGTTCGTTGAAGAGTAAAACCCATTCGCAATAACACTTAGTTAAGGAGTCGGTTTAAATACTAAAAAAGCCGATATTGTATAAATCAATATCGGCTTTTTGTTTTAACGTTTCTATTATTAAGCTACAAACACAGCTCTCTAAATGGCAAAGTGGCTGCACCAATCGAGACCGGAAAGTTATTAATGTTTGAGACCACCAGCTTAGGCATTGGGCGTTTAGCACCGCGTCTAAATTGTGCGTAAACCTCAGTACGCGCTATTACTTTTTCGGCCAGCTCTTTAGGTATATGGCCGCCAATAATAATCGCTTCTGCATCTAATAGCGCCGAACAACAAGTTGCTACTAAATCAAACGAGTCTTGAACTTTAAATAGCCACTCTTCTACGCCTGGCCATTCTGGGTCAAAGTCATCGTGCAGGTCGTAAATTGAATCAACCGCTACACCATTTTTTTTCAAAATACGCTTTAGTAACTCTAAATTGGGATGAGCGTATAACTTTGGCGGTAACATATCGCCAAGCTCGCCAGCATTACCGTAAGTACCACGCAGTACATCGCCGTTATTTACGATTCCGCCTCCAAATGCCGCCGAGACAAACATATAAACAAAGTTTTTATACTCGCGGCCTATACCTGCAACCCCTTCGCCAGCGGCGGCGCCTGTAGCGTCATTCACCACCCACGTAGGGAGTTGAAAATGCTTAGAGACAATATCGATAATATCAACCTGCGACCACTCCTCTAGCATATGGTGGGTATTCATTTTACCGTCCATAGAGCTAAAAAAGCCCGATATACCCACGCCCATCCCCAGCACTTTTTCGCTTGCAATGTTATGCTCTGCGCTTATATCGTCCACCAGCTTTTGCGCACTTTTAAGTACGTTATTAATACTCATGTCTGACATAAGCTGCATATGGGTGTAAATAACTTTACCGGTAAAATCCATAACCGCTACAGAAATAGCATCAAGCAAAATAGCTAAACCAAAGGTAAAGCCGTATTCGGGGTTAAGCGCAATACCAAACCCAGGCTTACCCTTTTTATTAGGTATTAGCGTATCGGTTTGCATTATTACGCCATGCTGAGTTAACGATTTAAGTAAACGCGAGACAGTTTGCTGCGGAATTCGGGTGGCGCTCACAATATGGCTTTGTGTTACGCACTGCTCCCAAAACACCACTTTAATAATATCACGTTCAATGTCTTGAAAAAGTTTGTCGCCTTTTCCAAGCTCAAATCCTGAGCGTAATAAGTTACTGTTATTTAGCGAAAACATAGCTATTAACCCTAATAAAATTGGAGCACAAGGTTACGTTAAACCACTTTAAAGAACAAGTAGGCGAGCGCGCCTACTCAATCACTATCACTCTAAAATCGTTAACGTTAGTATTGGTTGGCCCAGTAATAATTAAATCATCAATGGCTTTAAAAAACTGATGGCTATTATGGCCTTCTAACTGAGCGTGTAAGTTTTCGCCAGCATCAAGTGCGCGCGCAATCGTGCTGCTATTTATATACGCACCGGCAACGTCTTTACTGCCATCTACACCATCGGTATCACAGGCTATGGCATAAATGCCCGCCTCGGCGTTAAGCGCCTCTGCCAATGCCATTAAGTACTCTTGATTAGGGCCACCATCGCCATAAACATCGGCTACCGTTACTGTAAGCTCACCGCCAGAGAACAACATAACGCGCTTACCTTGCGCTTTTTGCTCAAGGGCAATTTTAGCATGTGCGCGGGCAACCTCTTTTGCCTCACCTTGAATGTCGTACCCCAGTACTTGCGTATTCCAGCCTTGGTGCTGCGCTACATCAATAGCACTGTCAATCGCGTGCTGGGCATTAGCCACAATAAAGTGTTTGCCTTGAGTATCAGCCGCGCGTGGTTGCTCAGGCTTTAATAAATGCGCTTCAATTTCGTTAATAACCGGCCAGTTGTACTTTTGTAAAATAGCCAGCGCATCGGCTTTAGTGCTGTTATCGCTAATTGTGGGGCCTGATGCAATATCACTTGGCTTATCCCCTACTACATCCGAAATAATCAGCGTGACATAATCCGATTTAGCCGCTTGCGCTAACTTACCGCCTTTAACAAGCGAGAGCTGTTTGCGCACAACGTTAATTTCATCAACGCTTGCACCGCTTTTAAGTAAAAACTGATTAAGCGCCTGCTTTTGCTCAAACGGTACATCATCTACCGGCAAACACATAAGCGACGAGCCGCCGCCTGATATAATAAACAAAATAGGAATATCGGCCGGATTATTTTTTACAAGCGCCAATAACTCTTTACCTGCTGCTAAGCTGTTATCATCAGGCGTTGGGTGATTAGCACTAAGCACTTTAATGCGCCCAGTATCGCCGGCACTTTCGTAGCCATAACGTGTCACTACCGCACCAAAGCATTTATCACCATAAAAACGGTTAACCTCTGCGGCCATTTCGGCGGCGGCCTTACCGGCGCCCACCACACATAAACCATTACTGGCATCTATATTTTCCAAGTACTTACTCATGCAAGCACTGGGTTTACAGGCATTTACCGCCGTGGTAAATAAATCGATTAAAAATGACTTTTTAGAATCCATGGGTTAACGCTCACGAAAAAATTGATGGAATAGCAAGGCAAATTAATACCATCACAACAAACATGCTAAGCAGCATAACGATATCTTTACCGGTTAAAATTGAGTTTGAGATAGTCTCAGCGTTTTGCGCTTTAGCAACCTCGTTTACTTCGCGTGGAATCGCAATGCTTGTCGTAAAGGTAATCACCGCTGTAGCCACAAAGCCAATAAAGTTCCACCAAAACCAAAATACGTCTGGTGCAAATACCGACACCAACAAGTTAATTAACACACCACTAATTAAGCCTATGTTTGCATGCAGCGCAGCACTGCGCTTACTAACTACGGCAATTAAAAATACCGCCAGTATTGGGCCATAAAATAACGAGCCTACTTTGTTAATGGCTTCAATAATAGTAGGTGCGATATCACCAGCATAAAGCGATAAAATTAACGTAATTGCCCCCCAAATAAGCCCTAAGTATTTAGCCAGTTTTAAGTAGGTTGGTTGGTCTAGCTCTTTATTCGAAATACGGCTGTAGTCTTCAATACTTACCGCCGAAAGCGAGTTAATAGCAGAGCTAAGTGATGACATAGCCGCCGATAAAATAGCCACCACTAATAAACCAATTAAGCCATGTGGTAAGTAATCTAAAATAAAGATTGGCATCATCCAATCTGGGTTATCGGCTGGAATTTTGGCTAAAAATTCAGGATTGCTCATAGCCAGTGTGCCTACAATTAAGCCCGACACACAATATAAAATAGTAATAGGAAAACGCACTACGCCGTTGGCTAAAATCATGTAGCGTAAGTTTTTAGGATCTTTTGCACTAAGTGCACGTTGCGCTTGTGTTTGGTCACACCCATAGTAAGAGGCGTAAAGCACCACACCACCAAAAATCATAGGTAAAAAGCCAAAACCATCGCCACTAAATCCAAACGAATCAAATTTTATGGCTTCTAATCGGCTCGAATCAACATTAGCAATAAAGGTATCAACCCCACCTAAGTGATAAAGTCCAAAGCCAATACAAGCAATAGTTCCCAGTACAATGATGATCATTTGAATTGCATCACCATACACCACGGCTTTCATACCCCCTTGCAGTGAATATAACACCGTGATCACGCCGGTAAGCACAATGGCTTGCCATGCTTCTATGCCCATGGTGCCTTGGAGAATAAGCGATACCGCATAAATCATAATGCCGGTGGCAAATGCGCGGCTAAACTGAAACACCACACTAATAAGCACACGGGTAGAACGACCAAAACGCATTTCTAAGTAATCATAAATACTTACAATACCGCTTTTATAAAGCTTAGGTAAAATAGTCGCTAAAATTAAAATCATCGCCAGCGGCACACCTAACTCATACGAGAGCCATTGCATACCACCGCCTTCACGCAAACCAACAAATGCAGGAGCCGAAATAAAGCTAATGGCCGAAAGCTGAGTGGCCATTACCGACAAAGCTAAAGGTTTCCACCCTAAGCTTTTGCCTCCTAAAAAGTAATCACTTTTATTGGTTTGTTCGCGTAGCATAAACCCCATTACCAATAAGGCACCAAGGTAAAGAGCAACTATTGAAAAATCTAATATATTCATAATTATTTCGCGTATTCACATTAAGAAAACACAGCGCCTTCTCAAAAATAAAAAACTAAACAGCTATATGCTTACTTCTAAAACAGTCCCTAAAAACAAGCCTATCGCTAACTTAGCTGAAAAATGCATCACAATGCAAAAAGCCTATTAACCCCAAAACAGGTTAATAGGCGTAAAGCATTTATTTAAAAGTCGTATTTGACTCTAAATGTAACGCGTCGTGGGAGAATTGGACGGCCTACAAAGTAAGGATTGTCTGACGTTTGGCTGTTGCCTAAACGCGGCGAGCCTTCGGTAACACCATCCGAGTCAAACAAATTAAATACCCCTACGCTTAAACGTACGGTTTGCTCTGGGGCGATTTGCCAGTTATAACCCGCATCAAATCTAAACAAGTGGAATGAATCAAGCTCTACAGAGTTTGCATCGTTAGCAAAGTTTTTACCTGTAAAGTTATGATACAAAGCAGCATCCCAATTATCTGCGGTGTAGCTTATAGAAGAGTTAAATAATACTTTTGGTTTACGACGTAACTCGTTACCAATAATAGAAGGGTCTGAGTCAAACTCAGTAAATTCGTGGTCAGTGTAGGTCATGTTGGCATCAACCGCCCACTCGTCGGTAATATCGTAGCGACCCGTAAGCTCCACACCCGTTGCTTTGGTTGATTGCATAACAGGCAGCTCTAATACCCCACCGTTGCCATCGTTAACAAAGTCTACGCTGCGTCTGTCTTTTAGGTCGGTTCTAAATAACGCAATGCTACCGCTAAAGTCGTTATCAAAAAACTTAATACCAAGCTCGCCTTGTTCAACAATTTCGGCTTCGTAGCTGGCAGGCTCACCTAAATCATTAAACTGAATCCCTCTAATTTCAGGGAAGAAAAACCCGCGAGATGCATTCGCGTATACGTTTAAGTTATCGGTTAAGCGGTATAAGGCTGCACCCGATACTGCAAATTCAGAGGTGTCTACTTCGCCGTAGGTCATTACACCACTGCCTGTGGTGTTTACCTGCAAATTAGGCGCAAGTGATGGATCATCAGAAATTTGTACAACTTGGCTGCCTTCACGGCTAATTTTGCCGTCAATTTCTTCATAACGTACACCAAAGTCGATAATCCAATCATCACTTTCCATTTGGTCCGCTACATAAAGCGCACGACGGGTAGCGCTAATTGTTTGGTTGGTGTAAGAAATACCTGGGCCACTAATACCATTTTGTGTGTACTGAACAACATCACCATCGGCATTGGTGTACGTTAAATCAACCAGCTCAGGGTTATTGTTAAATTCCCCCAAGTAGGTCGTAATAACGTTATCGTCATCGGCTTCACTGTGAGAGAAAAACGTACCTACGGTAATATCGTGGCTAAAATCGCCAACAAAAATACTTTTAACAATATTAAATTCGGCAGAAAAATCCTCTGCTGGGCGGTCTCTATCTAAAATACGATTAGCAAATAATAAGTCATCGCTTGCCAGTGCCTGCCCCGATGCAGTGTAAGTAAACGCTGCATTGCTTACATCACCTAAGCCACGGTTAGCTAAAAACTCTTCTTGGCTCTCAGGTACATTAATAATACCGTCGCCATCTAAAAATAGATTAAATTCGTGTTGGTACTTTGCGTATTTACTGCGCATGTTAATAGCAAAATCGTTAGCGAGCTCTTTTTCAAATACGACCGAGATTGAGCCACCTTTAGTTACCACACCATCACTAATTGGCGATTCATAACGACCATTGGCAGTATCGTAAGAGAGGTTAGACACATTAGCAGTTTGTAATGACTCCACCTCGCGTCCATCGTTACCAGTTAAGCGTTCGCGGCTGTCGCCATCAAGCGGAATAGGCAGGTAAAACTGCGCTTGGTCGTCAATGTATTGGCCATACACAGTAAATGAGCCAGAGCCGTCATCAAATTCTTTACGAATATTACCGCGCAGCTGAGTGCCTTTAGTCTCAAGCCCTGTATCTAACGGACCCTCATCGTAACGGTAAAAGCCCGACAGCGCATAATAAAGGCCATCTTCGTTAAGCGGCCCGCTTGTAGCAAAATCTAAACGGGTACGGCCCTGATCAGAAAGCTCCATTTGCACAGTACTTTGCGGATCATCGCTGCCTGTTTTAGAAATATAGTTAATAATACCCGCTACAGAGCCTTGGCCAAATAAGTTAGACACACCGCCACGCACAAATTCTACACGCTCAATACCTAAGTCGTTTCGGTAGTACACATCAAACGCCGATGAGTTTAAGCCAAAAACACTCAAACTAGGTGAACCGTCGTACGACAGTGGCGTAAACTGAAACTGACCCGATGAAGGTAAGCCTCTTACTTGTAGGTTTGTTCCAACCTCACCACCGCCCCCTTCTACTTTAATACCTGGGATATAACGTAATACATCTGCTTGGCTGCTTGATGAAAGCTTTATTAACTCATCTTCGCTAATAGAGGTTACTGACTGTGGGGTATCTGAAATAACGCGTCCTTTGCTGGTACCAGAGACGATAATACGTTCAACGTTATTTTCTTTTTTTGCTGTATCTGGCGCAGTCTCTTCTGCGGCAAACGCGCCTTGTGTGAGGCATAAAGATACAATAGAGGCGATCGTAGTTTTATTCACGGGTATTCTCCAATTGTGCTAGTTGTCTGTGTGTAATTACTTAGAGTGTGGCTAAGTAAGTGCGAAATAATCAAGTATACATGTTAGTTTTTTGTTACTTCGAACAGGATTTAAGCACAGAAAAAAAACATTTACAACCCATAATGAGTGCTTTAATATTATCAAAATCGAAAATAACACACAAAGAGCACCCAATATGACTACTACAATCAACGGTAAACTTGATGCAGCCACAGCGGCATCGCTTACAGAACTTGCTACTAAAACACTTATAGCAAACGATTTAGGTGGCTATACCGTCCCTACGCATGGCCTTTACCCGTTTCAGTGGAACTGGGATTCAGCGATTACAGCCCTAGGGTGGATGAAGTCTGACGAGAGCCGTGCGTGGCAAGAAATTGATGTGTTATTTTCAGGCCAGTGGGATGACGGCATGGTACCACATATCTTATTTCATAAAGATTCAACTACCTACTTCCCTGGTCCAGATGTGTGGGGCTCTGATAAAAAAATTAAAAGTACGTCTATTTCGCAGCCACCCGTTGTGGCAACAGTAATGAAAGAAATGCTTGCCAGCGCACAAGATAAAACCCTTGCAGAGCAAAAAGTTAAAGCATTATTTTCTCAAGTTGTTGATTACCATTTATGGTGGTACAACGACCGCGATCCTGAAAACACAGGCTTAGTGGTCACTTATCATCCGTGGGAATCGGGTATGGATAACAGCCCATCGTGGGATGATGCCCTTGAAGCTGTACCTGGTGTTGATTGGGAATACACCCGCCGCGACACCAGCCATGTTGATTCGTCGCAGCGCCCGCATAAAAGCGAGTATGACCGTTTCTTATACCTAGTAGACTTTTTTAAACGTAACAATTTTGATAGCAAAGTAATTTACGAAACCTGCCCGTACAAAATGAACGACCTAGGTATTATTGCTATTTTGCACCGTGCGACAAAAGATTTACTCAAAATGGGTGAACAACTCGGTTTAAACGATGCTCGTACCGATTATTTAGCACAGCGTCTAGAACTAACTCAAGCAGCAATTAATACGTTATGGTGTGAGCAAAGCGAATACTTTTACTGTAAAAACGTGTTAACCAACAGCCTAGCTAAAGTTAAAACATCGGCGGCACTACTAACCGTTTATGCTGGTTTAACAACTGACGAGCAAACGCGTATTATTAATACCGCGACAGAAGATTTTATTGAGTCGAGTCAATTTAGTGTGGCATCTACCCACCCTAAAGAAGAAAAATACGAGCCACAGCGTTACTGGCGCGGCCCTATTTGGTTACACATTAACTGGATGATAGCCATCGGCCTTAAAGAAGCAGGGTTTGTGACCACGGCAGATAAAATTCAGGACGACACGCGCGATTTAGTGCTTAAATCGGGTTACTACGAATATTTTAACCCAGAAACAGGCGCTGGCTGTGGTGGTAAAGATTTCTCATGGACAGCCGCTATTGCGCTGCATTGGCTACTTGATTAATAACTAAGGCAGCATTATGAAACACACAATATGTTTTGGTGAAGTATTGGTTGATTTACTCTCTGATAAATTAAGCCAAAACAACAGCGAGCACGAAGCGTTTACTAAGTTTGCAGGCGGTGCGCCTGCAAACGTAAGCGTAGCTATTGCAAAGCTAGGTGGTAACGCCTACTTTGCTGGCATGCTAAGCACCGACAGCTTTGGTGATTTTTTACATAACGCCTTAAAAGAGCAAGGCGTAAAAACCGACTTTATGCGCTTTACCGACCAAGCAAAAACCGCCCTTGCGTTTGTATCACTTGATAAGGACGGCGACCGTACGTTTGAGTTTTACCGTGATAACACCGCCGATCTGCACTTTACTAATAGTGACTTTAGCAGTGAATGGTTTGAGCAATGCGATATTTTTCATATTTGCTCAAACACCTTAACCGACGAGCGCATACGTAAAACCACCGCGTATGGGGTTGAATTTGCCAAGCAAAATAACTCAATTGTCAGTTTTGATATTAACTTACGCCTCAACTTATGGCCTAGTAATGCTAACCCGCGTGAACACATTTTACCCCTGATAAAACACTGCTCTATTATTAAAGCCTCTAAAGAAGAGCTTGAATACTTAGCGGGTGAGCAAACGGGTGAAGAATTTATAGCCGACACTCTCAATAATGGCTGTGAGTTATTTGTGGTTACCGATGCAGGCAACCCGATGCATTGGTATACCAAAAATGCCAAGCAAACGCTTCACCCTAAAAAGGTTACTATGGTTGATGCTACCGCCGCAGGAGATGCGTTTGTAGGTGGATTGCTGTATCAACTAGGCTTACAAAACCTGACTCCTAGCTCTTTTAGTAAGCTTTGCGACAACCCCGAAACACTAACAACTATTTTTGAATTTGCTTCGTTATGTGGTGCTCATGCAGCATCTTACAAAGGGGCATTTACGTCTCTTCCTAACGAAAAATCGCTTAACGATTTTAGGAGCGCACTATGAGCCTCACACCTGATAACTTTAAAAGCCGCGAATTTTTAACACAACATATTGCCGATACGCTGGCGTTTTACGAGCCAAACATAGACGACGAACACGGCGGTTTTTACCAAAACTTTTCGGATAATGGTGAGGTATTTGATAAGCAAACTCGCCACCTAGTAAGCTCTACTCGGTTTGTATTTAACTATGCACGTGCGTACCAAACCTTTAATGACGAAAAGTACCTAAACCGTGTTAAATCGGGTATTGAGTTTATTCGTAAGCACCACTTTGTTGAGCAAACAGGCGGTTACAATTGGTTATTAAGTGTTAAGCAAGGTAACGCCACTGTACTTGATGATACCAACCACTGCTATGGCTTTGCGTTCGTGATTTTAGCCTACAGTTGGGCATACCGTGTAGGTGTTACAGAGGCACGCGAATACCTAAACGATACATTTCAAACAATGGAAACGCATTTTTGGGATGCAAAAGCGGGTTTATATAAAGATCAGCACAACAATGACTTTACTAAGTGCGATCCGTATCGCGGGCAAAACGCCAATATGCATACGTGCGAAGCACTTATTGCCGCTTATGAAGCCACTCAAGATGAGCTATTTTTAAATCGCGCGCTCACACTGGCTGATAACATGGTTAATCGCCAAGCTAATTTAATGGGTGGGCTTATTTGGGAGCACTACGATATAAATTGGCAGGTTGATTTAGAGTATAACAAAGACGATCCTAAAAATTTGTTTCGCCCGTGGGGTTTTCAGCCAGGTCATCAAACTGAGTGGTCAAAACTATTAATGTTTTTAAATAAGCATAAGCCACAAACTTGGCTTGTAGAGCGCGCTCAAGCGTTATTTGATAATTCAATAGACGTTGCATGGGATAAACAACACGGCGGTATTTGTTACGGATTTGCGCCAGATAAAAGCATATGTGATGACGACAAGTACTTTTGGGTGCAAGCCGAAACACTGTGCTGTGCAGCCTACCTTTATGAAACCACCGGGGATGAAAAATACCAGCAGTGGTATGACAAAATTTGGCAGTACTCGTGGCAGCACTTAGTTGATCATCAATACGGGGCGTGGTTTAGAATTTTAACCGTAGATAACAAAAAAATAGATACCATGAAAAGCCCAATTGGTAAAACGGATTACCATACTATGGGTGCCTGTTTTGACGTGTTGGCGTTATTAAAATAACCCAATAAGGTAAAACATTTAATTGTGTTGTGTAGACCTTTAAACCGCCTTTTTGGCGGTTTTTTTTGCCTAAATGATTACGCCTTTAATACCCTAAAAATAATCACCACAAAATATAATTTTGTGCGCGCCCTACTTTTTAAACCTCATATTTTGAATAAACACCTAATAATAAAAAATTTTGCACGCCAGCGGCGTATAGTAATATAAAAGATAATAAAAAAGAGAAACAGGCAATGCCAAACGGGAACGAACCCCACACTATTAATAGCAACGAACTTGTTGCCTGGCCGCGCATTGCAGCCATAGCCGCTATGCTCAGCTTTTCGCTGCCCACTTTTATCACCGGCCTAGAAATACATCAAAGTTCAAGTGTGAGTAATACACTGTGGGCGTTAGTTATTGGCTCACTTATATTAACCCTTATTGGTGGGGCTATGGGCACCATAGGTGTAAAAAGCCGCTTAAGCTCTTATTTATTGGTAAAAATAGCGTTTGGTAATGCTGGCGCGGGCATTGTTAATATTGCCTTTGCTTTATCGTTAATTGGCTGGTTTGGCGTAAATATTGATTTGTTTTCTAATGCCGTGGTGCGCTTACTCAGTGCAGAATTTAATATTATTATGCCCGAATGGCCCATCGATATAATCGCAGGTTGCGCCATGCTCATAACCACACTGTATGGGTTTAAAGCCATTAATGTGCTGGCCGCTATCATGATCCCTATTTTGGCTGCGGTCACCGCTATGATGCTTTTTGGCGCGCTCGATAGTATGCCACTGGTTGATTTTATTAATTTAGAAAAATCAGCAGCGCTTTCTCTTGAAGATGGTGTAGCAGCCATTGTTGGCGGCGTTATTATTGGCGCAATAATATTGCCCGATATAACCCGTTTTTCTAAGCAAAAACGTGGCGGCGTGTATACCTCATTTATTGCGTATATGGTTATTGAGCTTTTGGTTATTTTTGTGGCTGTGTTTGCCGCAGCCGCCATGCAAGAAACCGAAATATTAAGCTTAATGCTTGCGCTTAATTTGGGGTTTTCAGCGTTTTTTATTGTGATAGCAGGCAGCTGGATTTTAAATTCGTTAAACCTGTACAGTACAGCACTTAGCGTGGAGGCTACCTTCCCGCATTGGCATAAAAAGTGGGTTATTGTGTTATTAGGTTTGGTGGGAATTGGCGCCGCCTTTATAAATATTTTAGATATGTTTATAAGCTTTTTAGCGTTTTTGTCTGATATTTTTGTACCGGTAGCGGGCGTAATTATTGTTGATGCACTGTTTATTAAACCCCATGCTTATAACGCAGCGGCTTTGGCAAATAACGCTAACTTTTCACTTCCCGCATTTAGCGCATGGTTTGTAGGCGCGGCATATGCGGTGTGTAATGGCACTTTATTTAACGTATCAATGAGCGGTATTAGCGTGATTGACGCCATTATATTAACGGCCGTTATTTATACCCTGTTTGCAAAAGCCATTGCCCCCAAACCGGTTATTCAGCAATAACTTTAAACAATAAAAAGGCGCATAAAGCGCCTTTTTATTAATCTAAATTAGGGGGCTACTCTTCATCGTCTACTTTCATTTCGTCTCGCCATTTAAGTTTTTCCAGCGGGTAGCCTAAAAAGAACTTAGCGCGCTCAAGCACTATGCGTGTAGTCAGCTTTTTAATTGCATACTGTGAGCTACCGGTTAGCCTGTCGCACATTGCATTAAGCGCTTGAATATCGGCAAAACAACAAAAAGAAATATAATCAATATCACCACTTAATTGCATGCAATCCATTATTTCGGGAATGTTGTGTATGTCAGCTAAAAACTTACGCCGCGCTGCTAGGTTATTGTCCTCTAGGGTAAATTCCATATAGGCAAACACGTGCTCACAAATTTGCTCTAAATTTATATCAGCATGAAAGGTTCTAAAATATCCCGCCTCTTTTAATGCTTTTACTCGCTGAAAACATGCACTGGGCGACAAGTTAACTTGCTCGGCCAATTCAACGTTTGTTAAATCGGCAGTTAGGTGCAGAATTGCTAGTATTTTTTGATTGTACCTGTCTATTTTTATCGTTTTTTTCATAACCGGTTTCACATTTAATAATAATTAATTTTGTAAATTTAAGGTCAACAAATACATAAAATTACGCGCTTAAGCGTTATTTTCAGCAATTTGTGTGTGCTGTATTAAGGGTTTACAAAATATTATTTTGTCTGAAAAAGCGACAATGTTTATCACTAAGTAACATCACCATGATAGTCACATTAGGACATAGAACATGAGCAGATACAACAAAATACGCTTTCGTAAAACACTATTAGCATCGGCAGTCACCCTGTCGTGCATAAACTATGTGCATGCGCAAGAACAACAACAAACAGTAACTGACACTATAGAAAAAATTTCGGTGATATCGCGCGGGCGTGTTGAGTCGATACAAAACGTGCCCGACTCTGTTACCGCATTTAGCGCCGAGACAATCGAAAAATCACGTATTACTAACTTTCGTGATGTTGCTAATTTAACTCCCAACTTATCACAGCTCGATAATTTTAGGCCCGGCCTTGCCCGTATTACTATTCGTGGCTTAATTACACCGCAGGTGGGCGATCCGCCATTAGCGTTTGTAGTTGATGGTGTTACCGCCCCCGATTTAGAGTTTATAAACCAAGACCTAGTTGATATTGAACGTATTGAAGTTATGCGTGGTGCACAAGGCGCACTGTATGGCCGCGGCGCCATTGGTGGTGCGGTTATTGTGACAACTAAAAAACCCATTGAAGACTTTGAAGGTAAAATTAAAGGCTCAATAGGTAATGGCAACACGTATAATTTGAATGCGGTTGTATCGGGTTCGCTTAACGATGAAAACACCGCTTATTTTAGAGCCGGTGGTTACATTAAAGATACCGATGGGCTGATTAAAAATACCTACACAGGCGATTACGCCGACCCGTTAAAAGAGCAATCGGTTTTTTCACAGTTAGAGTTTGAGCTAAGCGAAGACACCTCAATAAATCTTAAAGGTAAATACACCTCAAGCGAAGCTGGGTTTGCTTACTACCAAGGGGTGAGCGATGACACCATTGAAGACTTTTCAATTAATACCTCACAAAATATTATTAACCAAGATGAGCGTGATGTGTATGAGCTAAGCGCCAAGCTAACCCAATATTACGATTTAGGTAAATTTGAGTTTGTCACCGCGTACAGCAATTCAGAAAACGAGCACTTTTACGATGGCGACTACTCTGCCGATGCCACCTTTATTGACGAAGATGGCTTTTTTAGAGCCCCATTTGGCACAGAAGGGTTATACGATATTGAATCGTTAACGCTAGAGTCGCGGTTTATATCCCAGTCGGATCAGGCTTTTAGATGGTCGGTGTCGGCGTTTTATCAACAGCGCGACCGCGATACTGCGGTATTATTTTACGATGATTTTACCGATGCCGAAATTTTAACGCGTGCAGATTTTGCTAATGACGAGCCCTACCTTTCAATTATCGATAACAACAGCAGCGATGCATGGGCACTTGCTGGGCAGTTTAACTACGATATAAACGAGCAGTTAGAGCTCACCGGTGCGATGCGTTACGATCACGATACTCGCGAGTCGTTCGACCCAACCAATAAAGACGCCACTTACGCTAAAAAATCGTTTAGCCAATTACAGCCAAAAGTTACCTTGGCGTACCAAATGAATGACGACCTACTGCTTTACACCGGCTACTCGCGTGGTTTTAGAAGTGGGGGCTTTAACGAGCCAGCCGACGGTATTAGCCGCACCTTTGATAAAGAAATTTCTGACAGCTACGAAGTAGGCTTTAAAACCGCTTTGTTTAATAACAAAGTTACCCTTAATGGCGCCGCGTTTATTATTGAGCAAGACGATGCGCAATTTACCCAATTTAATATAGATACCTTCACCCTTGAAAACCTCTCTATTAACGAAGTACAAACCAAAGGCTTAGAGCTAGAAGCCGCCTTTGCTGCCACCAGCAATTTAAGTATTAACCTCAGTGCAGGTATTGTTGATTCAGAAATTAAACGCTTTGCACTGCGCCCCGAACTGGCTGGCAGGCCCCAATTTTGGGTGCCTGAGTATAACTACGGGCTGTCGGCAAATCATAACTTAGCACTAAACGGTGAGTGGTCATTGTTCTCGCGCGCTGAGCTATTAATTGAAGGCCCTAAAACATTCAGTATTGATATTCCTGATGTTGAGTCGTCGCGTTATACCTACCTAAATGCCGGTGTAGGGCTTAAATCAGAGCAGTGGAGCGTTCAAGTTTACGTAGAGAACCTTACGGATGAGCGCGCTATTGAAGATATTTTTCTACTGGCCGATGGGGTTACAGACTTAGTGCGCCAACCTAATAAGCCTCGTAGTTACGGTATAGAGCTCAGTTACCAATTTTAATTTTTTCACCTTTACAGCAGGTATTTTTTTAATGCCTGCTGTTTTATACCTATCCGCTTAATTAAGTGATCTGTTTTGGGGATGGGTATGAGTTAACCAATAGCGATACACACATGCAAATTCTTAATCGTGACCAACTTATTGATATTTTATACGGCTGCGCCATTTTAGGCACTGGCGGCGGCGGTGAGTTAAGTGAAGGCATTGCCTATATTGACGAAGCACTCGCACAGGGTAAAACCTTTAAACTAATTAGTGCCGATGAAGTCCCCGCGGGTGAGCTTGTTTGTACGCCTTACATGTTAGGGGCAATATCTGCTTTAAGTGAACAAGAAGAACGCGCTTATGCAAACCTACCCCGCAGCACTAAGCATGCGATTTTAGCTGCTTACCAGCGCACCCTTGAATACACAGGTAACGATGCTATTTATGGCACTATTTGTTGTGAGCTTGGCGGCTCAAACACCGCAGTATCGTTTTACTTAGCTGCAATGTTTGACGGCTACATTATTGATGCCGACCCCGCTGGGCGCGCAGTACCGGAGATCACCCATTCAACCTATTATTTAAATAACTTACCCGCCGCGCCCATTATTACCGCGAATGAATTTGGTGAGTGCTTTATTTGTGAAAATGTAGTGGACGACTTACGCGCCGAAACAGTCGTGCGAGCACTGGCTAAAATTAGCCGTAACGACATTGCAGCCATTGATCATATTTTACCTATTGAGCAAATGAAAAACGCGGTTATTCATGGCACCATTAGCAAAGCCCTTAAACTTGGTAAAGCAATGCGTGAAGCCAACGAGCAGCACGCTAACACCGCACACATAATTGCCAAGCACGGCGGCGGCTTTGTTGCCTTTGAAGGCGAGGTAAGCACATTTGAATTTAACACCGTAGAGGGATTTACGTTAGGCGAAGTAACACTTAAAGGGTTAGGCGAGTTTGTAAATAACAACTACAAAATAACGGTTAAAAACGAAAACATGGCCGCGTTTTTAAATGACGAAGTGCACGTAACCATTCCTGATTTAATATGCTGTATTAACAGCCAAACAGGCACACCAATTACTAATCCTAATTACGAGGTAGGCATGAAAGTAGCCGTTGTAATTTTACCAGCGCCAAAGGAGTTTACAGGCCCTAAAGGTTTAGAAATATTTGGCCCGCGTTACGCAGGCGTTAACACCCCATATAAAGCAGCGATTGCAAATTAATTATTGCTAAGGGCGTGCTGCAGCTTGCTATACAATGCAGCATGGCCTTTACCAAACTCGGTGGCGTTTCTATCAATGCGACTAAGCCACTCTTTCGCTTGTACCTTTTTACCTATTTGTAAATATACCTGCGCTAAACGTAAGCTATAAATAGCATGGTAAATGCTTGAGGGCTCAGTAAATTTGAATGCGGTTTTATAATAATTTATAGCTTCTAAATACTCTTTATTTTGCTGATAACTGTACGCTAAGTTACCGCTAGCAAGCACTATTTTAGCAGCGTGGTTGGTGTTTTTTATGGCGTTATAGGCCATTAAATTACTTTTTACTGCGTGCTCGTATTGCTGCCATTTTAAGTAAATATGCGCTTTGTTAATGTGCAGCTCTAAATGAAAAATAGGATCGTTATTTTTTGCAAAGCGCTGCTCGGCATCTCTTAGTAATCGCATCGCTGCTTTTTTACTACCAAACACATAGTGTAGGTTAGCCAACTCCACTAATCTTAAAGGGTCACCAAAAGCATTATATATCCCGTCTAACTGGGTAAACGCTTTAGCGGCATACGTTTTAGCTTCTGCTTTTTTGCCAATATAGTTAAGTGCTTTCGCGTAATAAAAATACATTTGTAGCTTAAATACATCGGGCAGCTTATCTTGCTCTAAAAAAGGAGTAATAGCGTTGAGTAAGTTTTCGAACTGTTGGTAGTCGTAGTAGTAATCAAATTGGTAGGTTTTTATTTTGTACCACTGTGCAGGGTTATCTTTGACTTCATTAAGGCGCGTTTCAATATAAGTTAAACAGTGCGTTTTGGGCTGTTGCAAGCAAAACGCTTCATGATCGCTGTAGTTTTCTGATGCTAATGCATTAAAACTTGTAGCGACAATACTTAACAGCAAAAATATACGCACCAATATTACACTCTTTAAAATCACCTTAATTAAGAGTGTAATATTTTTATCTCATCTATCACAATACGCTGAAATACTTATGCATATTGCCCACATGCAAACCCACAGCTCCACGCATACTGGAAGTTGTAGCCCCCAAGCCAGCCTGTTACATCGGTTACTTCGCCTATAAAATATAAGCCTTTGGCTTTTTTAGCTTCAAAGGTTTTAGAGCTCAGCTCATCGGTATCAACGCCGCCCAAAGTTACCTCGGCGGTACGATAACCCTCTGTGCCATTAGGTTTTATTTGCCATGCGTGAATATAGCTTGCTAACTCATCTATTTGAGCATGGGTAAGCTGATTAATATTACAATCTGGAATCGCTTTGCTGTCGTGCAGTATGTCTATAAAGCGTTTGGGTAAAATAGTCGCAAGGCTGTTTTTTAATGATTTTTGGGCTTGTGTTTCTCGCCAATCAGCCAGTTGCTGTTTTAAATCGAGATCAGGGAGCAAGTTTATGCTTACTGCCTGCCCTGCTCGCCAAAATGAGCTTATTTGCAATATGGCAGGCCCCGATAAACCTCGGTGAGTAAACAAAATATTCTCTTTAAATACAGTGCCGTCTTCGCTAGACACTTCGCACGGTATACTAATTCCTGAAAGCCCTTCAAAGCGTTCTTTATCGTGTTGATGCAAAGTAAATGGCACAAGCGCCGCCATGGTAGGTAGTACGTTTAAGCCAAACTGCTCTGCAATTTTATAGCCTATAGGAGTGGCGCCAAGCTTGGGCATTGTTAAACCGCCCGATGCGATAACTAGCGATTCACAAGTAAGTGTTTCTTGCTCAGTGGTAATACGGTAGCCAATATCAGTTTTAGCCACATTTAACACTTCGCTGCGCAATTTAATATTAACACCAGCCCACTCGCATTCGGTAAGTAGTATATCAACTATATCTTGCGCGCTGTTATCGCAAAACAATTGGCCTAAGGTTTTATGATGGTATGCCAAGCCGTGGCGGTCCACCAGCTCAATAAAATCGTGTTGGGTATAGCGGCTTAAGCACGATTTAACAAAGTGAGGGTTACTGCATAAGTAGTTTTCTGGACTGGCATTTTCATTGGTAAAATTACAACGCCCACCACCACTTATTAAAATTTTTCGACCAGGCTTTTTGCCCATATCAAGCACTGTAACGCTACGCCCGCGATAACCGGCTTGTGCTGCACTCATTAATCCGGCTGCACCTGCGCCAATCACAATTACATCTACTTGATTCATTACTTCGCCCTACTCAAAAATTTGCCCGATTATAGCAAAGTTTGTTTAAACACTCTGAATAGAATTTATTATTAAATTTATAGCAACAAATGTAACCAAGGCTAGTTATAGGCTTTTCTAAACAGTGTAAAAATAACAATCCTTTATACTTATTTTTGTTTTATATGATAAATACTAAACAACGACAAAGGCACCGTACACCTAGGTTATAACTAAAAGAAATAGGTACATAAGCAATTATTATTTTAAAGAAATTAACAGATCATTTACCTTTGTTTCTGTTTCGTAATTTAATATTACGAACTAACTAATAACAACTAGGGATAATTATGACAACAAGTAAATCATTTAAGCGTTGCGCTATCGCGCTCACTATTAGTACGGTATTTGCAGCATCTGCAAGTGTTGCTCAAGATGTGTCTACCTCTATGGCAGAAACAACAGCCAAACTACAAAGCCAATCGGGTTTTGAAACTCAGTTTATTATTAAGTACAAAAATAGCGCGAACGATATGCTAAGCATCTCGTCTGCTGACGCAAGCCCTGCAAATATGAAAAAGCGTGCTCAACGCTTTGTAAAAAATTTCGCTTCTAAAAAAGGTAAAGTAAAAGCGAAGTACATCCGTGCAATGGCGCTTAATAACCACCACGTTATGCGCGCAGATAAAAAACTGAGCGCTGCAGAAGCACAAGAATTTATGCAAGAAATGGTTGATTCTGGCAATGTTGAATACATTGAAGTGGATCAAATGTTAAAACCATTTGCAACGCCTAATGACCCTCGTTACGGCGATCAATGGCACTACTTTGAGCAAGCGGGCGGCCTAAACTTACCAACCGCATGGGATACTGCAACAGGCAGTGGCGTAGTGGTTGCGGTACTTGATACTGGCTACCGCCCTCATGTTGATTTAAATGCTAACATTTTACCGGGTTACGATATGATCTCTAACCTATCGGTAGCAAACGATGGCGGCGGTCGTGACAGTGACGCACGCGATCCGGGCGATGCTGTAGCTGCTGGCGAATGTGGAAATAACGGCGCACAAGGCTCAAGCTGGCACGGTACGCACGTAGCAGGTACGGTTGCGGCTGTTACTAATAACGGTGAAGGTGTTGCCGGTGTGGCTTATGGCGCTAAAGTTGTGCCTGTACGTGTACTTGGTAAGTGTGGTGGTTTAACGTCAGACATTGCTGATGGCATTATTTGGGCATCTGGCGGAAGTGTATCGGGCATTCCTGCCAACTCAAACCCTGCTGATGTAATTAACATGAGCTTAGGTGGCAGCGGCTCGTGTAGCTCTACCACACAAAACGCAATTAACACGGCACGCAGCAACGGTGCAGTCGTGGTTATTGCTGCCGGTAATGATAACGATAACTCAGCAAACTATAACCCAGGTAACTGTAGTGGCGTTGTTAATGTTGCCTCTGTTGGACGTAACGGCGGACGAGCATATTATTCAAACTATGGTAGCAATATTGATGTTGCAGCGCCGGGCGGCGCACAAAGCTTTGCAAACGACTCTGAAGGCGTTTTATCAACCTATAATTCAGGCTCGTCTACACCTTCAAGCGATAGCTATGCGTTCTCTCAAGGTACATCAATGGCAGCGCCTCATGTTGCCGGTGTTGCAGCCCTGATAAAGCAAGCTAAACCAAATGCTACCCCAGATGAAATAGAAAGCATTTTAAAATCAACTACCCGCTCATTCCCAGCAACGTGTACAAGTTGTGGTACAGGTATTGTTGATGCAGCAGCCGCTGTAGCCGCAGCAAGTGGCGGTACAACACCTCCTACCGGTGGCGATAGCGAACTGACAGATGGTGAAGCTAAAACAGGCTTAAGCGGCGCTGCAAGTTCACAAGCGTATTACACGATGACAGTACCAAGTGGCGCAACGAATGTTACGTTCACAATGAGTGGCGGTAGCGGCGATGCAGATTTATACGTACGCGCAGGCAGCCAACCAACTACCTCAAGCTACGATTGTCGTCCGTACAAAGGCGGTAATAGCGAAGAGTGTTCTATTGATAACCCAACCGCTGGTACATACCATGTAATGCTTCGTGGCTACTCGGCTTATTCTGGCGTTAGTTTAGTGGGTAATATTACAGGTGGTTCTACAGGTGGCGGTTCAACTACACCAAAAGCCGGTGGCGGCACGGTGAGCGATGTAACGGCTACAACAGGTAACTGGAAGCACTATACCTTAGATGTGCCAGCAGGAATGAGCACATTTACAGTCACCACTTCAGGTGGTACAGGTGATGCTGACTTATTTGTTAAGTTTGGCAGCCAACCTACCGCATCTAGCTACGATTGTCGTCCTTATAAAAACGGCAACGCAGAAACATGTACGTTTAGCAATCCGCAAGCGGGTACGTGGCATTTAAGCGTTAACGCTTACAGAACTTTTTCGGGTTTAACATTAAGTGGCCAATACCAGCCATAATTAAAAAGGCCCTAAGTGCATGCACTTAGGGCTTTAATAAAGCGGTTATAGTTTTTCTAACACAGACTCAGCACGGCTTACTGAAAACTCTTTGTCTTTTTCAACAAACAGTCCTGTTACTACATTATCGTCGACTATCATTGCATAGCGCGTAGAGCGTGTTCCACCAAAACTGCCGGTGTCTTTATCAAGCCCTAACGCTTTAGTAAAACTGCCATCGCCATCTGCTAACATATCGATTTGTTGGGCATTTTGAGATTCTCCCCACGCTTTCATTACAAAAGCATCGTTAACCGATACACAGTAAATTGCCGCAATACCTTTTGCTTTAATTTTATCACTAAGGGTTATAAATTCAGGTAAATGCGCATTTGAACAGGTAGGCGTAAATGCACCCGGTACAGCAAAAAGCACAACCTTTTTACCATTAAAAAGCTCAGCGTTAGTATGAGTTTGCATGCCTTCGTCTGTTAGCTGCGTTAATGTAACTGCGGGTAACGTTTGACCTTGTTCAATCATGATAAATCCTTAAAGCATTTGATTAATGAGCCTACAGTATAACGCTAATTACCTTTGTGTTAGCAGGTATTTACAAGCCAAGGTTTACTTTTATGGTTTGCATTTGCTGTTGTAACTGGCTATGAATATCGTCAACAAGTAAGCTTGATTCGCTTACTTGGCCTTTCATACTTTGCATTGACTGGCTAAAGTTATCTAGCAAATTACTTTGCTGTTTAGCCAGCTCCATGGCCTCAAAGGCCACTTTGTTGGCTTGTTGAGCGTTATCGGCCACGCCCTCTGAGTTTACTTTTAGCTCTTGCGCGTTTTGTGTTTGCGACTGCGCGCCATCTGCTAAGGCCGCAATTTGTGTAGACACTGTGCCCGACTTTTCGCTCAGTAGTGTGAGCTGCTCATTAATATCGCTCAATGAGCCTTGAGTTTGGCGGGCAAGCTGGCGTACTTCATCAGCTACAACAGCAAAGCCTCGGCCATGCTCGCCAGCACGTGCTGATTCAATTGCTGCATTTAACGCTAGTAGGTTTGTTTGATCGGCAATATTGCGGATCACTTCAATAATTTGCCCAACGCCTTCAACCCCCGCAAGCAGCTCTTGTAGGTTTTGCATACTTTGCTCAACCCGTGTTTGCGTGTCTGAACTGGCACTTAGCATGCTTTGTGCAAAGCCTAAACTTTGCTCCATTGCACTAAAAGTGTGCTGGGCGTTATCAGCCACTTGGGCATTAATATTATTTACCTGCTCGCCAATTTGTTGAATATCAGCAAGCAAATGTTGGTTTTGCTCCACTTGCCCATGACTTGTAGACGCTTTTTGACTAATAGTTTGCAAATGCTCACTCATTTGCTGCATAAAATCATTTACCACTTTTAGCATTTGGGCACGCTCTTGTGCCTCTTTGCGCTGTCGCTCAATTAATAAATTAAAGTAACTGGCTATTTCGCCAACCTCTGTTTTTGGGTTCTTACTTTCAATGTTTTTCAGCTCGTTACTTTCAATTAAAAAGGCAAACCCGTCTCTGAGTTGCCTTAATGGGTTGAGCACTTGGTTACGCTGCACAAAATAAACACCTGCGGCTAGCATCACCAAAGCGCCAATAGCAAAGCAAAATACCCAAAATACGTTTTCTTTAAGCGCCCCTTGTGCGTGTTTTAGTTGCTGCTCTGCATTAATAACGGTTTTAGAGAGCAAGCTAATTTGCTCACGCAATTCATTGGTGCCCGCTTCACGTTGCTGGGCTTGCGCTAATGTACTGGCTAAATCGCGGGGGTAGCGGTTAGGCCAGCTGGTAATTTCAGATTTTATTTCATCGGCCAAATCTTCAGCTTCTTCGTCAAAAAATAAAGCATCTTCGTCAACTTCGCTCATAACACCTAAATTAGGGAGTTGCTCTATTTTGGCTGCTAACGCATTTAAATTAGCAATACTTTGCTGCAAACTTTGTTCAGTATTGCTGTCGTAACTTACGATTAGTTGATAAGTAAATAAGGCGAGGTTGATCACCTCGTTATAGTAATCTGCGCCAAGTGTGTAATAAGCTTGCGCATCGCTATTTTGATTAGGGGATTTTTTTGCATAACCAATCAGTGACGAGGCTGAGCCGGCCATTTGGCGAATTGCATTATCAAGTAACGCCGTTTCGTTGCCCGACAATTTACCCAGCGCTCTGTACTTACCTTTAATATCGGTATCTAACGTGCTGAGCTGATCATTTAATTGCTCGGCAAGTACCGAGGGGAGTACTGCGAGTTGCTGTGTTTTTACTTGCTCAATTAGGGCTGATGATTGATTTAAGTATTGGCTATCACCTTGTTCTAGATAACTGCCTAAGTCACCGGCTAAATCCACTAAAATCGTGTTTTTTAATTTACTGTATGCGCTGTCTTGTTGCTCAAGCTTAAGTAAAGTTTGGCTTGCCCAAAATAGTGTGATGGCTAATAAAATACTTGCCAATGTTAACAGTATGGCTAACAGCCGAGTAAAAGATGATACGCGCATAAATAACAACCCCTATTGTTTAAGCGCGTAGACTATTAACTATTTATGACAATTTTATGTAACTCAGGGAAAACACGTATATTTGCGGCAAATATACGAGTAAAGGCTTAGCGAATACAGCGCCTTTATTAAACCAAGCAACTTAATTTATATGCTATTAAAGATAAGAAACGCGGGTTAATTACAAGGTGAGAGTTTCATCACTTGGGTGTGCAAATTATAAGAGGCTTAATACAGCTATCACCATTACTAAAGCGCTGCGTATTAGCTAACGCCAGGCACAAAAAAACCGCGACCAGCGCGGTTTTTATTTTATTGTGTTAATTAAAGGCCTGCACGGTCTTTAATTACAGCAATTAACGGTGAGCCACCGTGGCCATTGCCTTCAGCCCATGCTATATCAGCGCCATCAGACAGTGCGCTTTTTGATAAGTTTTTAACTATGTACTCGCCCGAGTCAACAGCGTTACTAACTACAGCATGGCGAAGTAAATTATTACCATTACATTGAATAGCATCGTAAATATTGCGAATTTTTACACGTGAGCTTTTTAGTTTACTACGTAAACGGTTTTTATCATCAGCTGCGATATATTCACAAATAGATACTGCTAATTGATCATTGGCTTTAGCAGGCACGGTATACATTAACGAACCAGCAGCAACGGCTGTAATAACAATTAGCTTTGACAATTTAAACATGAAACACCCTTTATGGTACTTTTTACCTATGTTGATTGTCTAATATTGTACCAACCTGCTGTAAGTTTCGCAATAATGTTAATCTTTTTTATATAAAGTTACGAATTTATAACTATATTGATTCTTTTCATCGGGTTTATTTGTCTGTTCGTCGACGTTTTCCCACGTTGCTACCGCTTGGTAATCTGGAAACTGCGTATCCCCTTCAACCTCTAAATCTATAAAGGTTAAATATAAACGATCGGCACTTGGTAAAAACTGCTGATAAATATTACCACCGCCAATTATCATCACCTCTTCTTCGGCTTTAACCAGCTCTAGCGCAGCCTCTGGGGTGGTGACCGTCTCAATGCCTTGAGCGCTGTACTGGCTATTACGGGTAATAATTATGTTGCGACGCCCAGGTAAAGGACGACCTATCGATTCAAATGTTTTACGCCCCATAACGACAGGTTTGCCTGTTGTTACCTTTTTGAAATGCTGTAGATCGGCGGGTAAATGCCACGGCATTTTATTATCAAGACCAATTACACGGTTATTTGCCATTGCGGCGATCATTGAAATTATCACATCAAATACCTAGTACTTTATTCTTAAAAAATAAAAAAGGAGCTTATGCTCCTTTTTAAAATATGTTTTTTATTAACGCTCGTAGACCACTTCTACATCGTAGTCGTCTTCATCCCAGTCGTCCCAATCATCATCATCGCCTTTGGTTGCTTTTTGATGGTAGGTATCCCACTTGAACTCAACTTCTTCGTCTTCAATCTCAACGAACTTCTCTTTAGGCATGCTATCAAGTAATGCCATAATATCGTGAATTAATGGCTGAGTATTAAGCTTATTAACTGCTGAAATACGGTAAACGTTTTCTTCTTCACCTAGCTCTTGCGCAATTTGCTCACACAAAGCTTGCGCTTCATCTTCTGGCAAGAGGTCTATTTTATTAAACACTAACCAGCGTGGCTTTTCTGCAAGCTTAGGGCTGTATTGGTGTAACTCGTTAATAATGGCAAATGCATTATCAACAGGGTTTGAACCATCAACAGGCATAACGTCAATCACGTGTAACAATACACGACAACGCTCTAAATGCTTCAAAAAGCGAATACCTAGGCCAGCACCGTCTGAGGCACCTTCAATTAAGCCCGGAATATCGGCTATTACAAACGATTTGTTAGCCTCTGGGCGTACAACCCCTAAATTAGGAATAAGCGTGGTAAACGGGTAATCAGCTACTTTTGGCTTTGCTGCCGATACACTGCGAATAAACGTTGATTTACCTGCATTTGGCAACCCTAATAGGCCTACATCGGCAAGTAGCATAAGCTCTAATTTAAGGTTACGAACTTCACCTGGAGTACCTAACGTTTTTTGACGTGGGGCACGGTTAGTACTTGATTTAAAACGTGCATTCCCCAAGCCATGGAAACCACCTTTTGCAACCACAATTTTTTGACCATGCTGCGTTAAATCGCCTAACGCCTCTTGAGTGTCAACGTCGGTAATACGTGTACCCACAGGTACTTTTACTACCAAGTCTTCGCCCTTTTTACCTGTACAGTTACGGCTTTGACCATTAGTACCACGCTCGGCACGGTGAAAACGCTCAAACTGGTAATCAATTAGGGTATTTAAGTTTTCATCAGCTTGTAGATAAACACTACCACCGTCTCCACCGTCACCGCCGTCCGGGCCACCGTCTGGTACATATTTTTCTCGACGGAAAGACACGACACCGCTGCCGCCGTCACCAGCTTCTGCGCGAATTTCTACTTCATCTACAAACTTCATGATTACTCACTTTAGGGATTGGCTTTAATTTAACTATTATATACCCAAGCCAACGTAAATGCAGGCTTGGGTATATATTTGACGTTTCTGAAAACAAAAAACCCCGCAAAGGCGGGGTTTTTTACTACCTTACTGATTACTCAGCTACGATAGTTACGTATTTACGGTTTAAAGGACCTTTTTGTTCAAATTGAACTTTACCATCTGCTTTTGCGAAGATAGTGTGGTCTTTACCGATACCTACGTTTGCGCCAGCGTGGAAACGAGTACCACGTTGACGAACAATGATGCTACCCGCTAGAACTGATTCGCCACCAAAACGCTTAACACCTAGGCGTTTGCTTTCTGAATCGCGACCGTTACGAGTACTACCAGCTGCTTTTTTATGTGCCATTTCTAAGTACCTCTAATTAAGCGCTAATGCCAGTGATTTTAACTTCAGTGAACCATTGACGATGGCCCATTTGCTTACGAGAATGCTTACGGCGTCTAAATTTAACAACCTTAATCTTCTCACCGCGACCATGTGAAACAACCTCAGCTGTTACTTTACCACCGTTTACGAACGGTACACCGATCTCGATTTTCTCACCATCAGCAACTAAAAGTACTGAATCAAATTCAACTGCTGCACCAGTTTCAACGTCTAATTTTTCAAGACGAATCGTTTGACCTTCAGTCACACGATGCTGTTTACCACCACTTTGGAAAACCGCGTACATAATTAACTCCGTCTGTGCGCCCTCAAATCGACGCAACTAAAATATTCTTCGATAGGGCGCGAAGTTTACGCTAATGCATAAAAACTAGCAAGCCTATTTTGTAATTAAAATGAATAAAAAGTAGCTGCATTGAGAGCAATTCAATATTTCCCCCATTTTATATTAAATTGCCCTGTTGCCAAGCGCTTTTTAGTGCAAAGACAAAATAAATTTACGTGTCGCTATGCCTACTCCAGAACCCATTGACTGTGCAATAAATAGTCGCGCCTTGAGTATGAAACATACAATTAAATACCCTAATTAAGCGCTAATTAAGGTTTTTAACTCGGTTTTTTTAATGAATCGTCACAAAATATCGAGCTAGTGCTTTTTTTGTTGTACAATCGGCGCCGTTCACACATAAAAATTGGCTCGGAGATCAATGGATATAAAAGCTATCCAGGCGTTAATCGAAAGCGATATGAATGACGTCAATCAACTTATACACGCGCAAATGCGCTCAGATGTGGCGTTAGTCAATCAACTTGGTTTGTATATCGTTAACAGCGGCGGCAAACGCGTACGCCCGATGCTGGCAATATTGGCAGCAAGAGCTTTGGGTTACCAAGGTAAAGATCACATTACTTTGGCAACGATTGTTGAATTTATTCATACTGCAACACTATTACATGATGATGTTGTTGATGAATCTAACCTGCGCCGTGGTACACCGACTGCAAATGCCGAGTTTGGTAATGCTGCCAGCGTGCTGGTTGGGGATTTTATTTACACCCGCTCGTTTCAACTTATGGTGGGGCTGGGCAAAATGCAAATTATGCAAGTGCTTGCTGATGCCACCAACGTGATTGCTGAGGGCGAAGTATTGCAACTTATGAATTGCAACGACCCTAATACCACCGAAGCAAGTTACATGCAGGTTATTTACTCTAAAACGGCTAAATTATTTGAAGCCGCTACAGGGCTTGCAGCTATTATTACCGAGCAAGATAACAGTGTGTTAGATGCGCTTAATTTATATGGTATGCATTTAGGTACTGCTTTTCAGTTAGTTGATGACGTGCTTGATTACAACGCAGACGCTGACCAATTAGGTAAAAATATTGGTGATGATTTAGCAGAAGGTAAGCCAACCTTACCGCTAATATATGCGATGAAGCACGGCAGTGATCAGCAAAGAGCCCTTATTCGCGATGCCATTGAGCATTGCAATGGTATGGATAACCTTGAGGCTATTTTAACGGCACTTAAACAAACCAACGCACTTGAATTTACAATGCAAAAGGCACAGCAAGAAGCAGACAAGGCCATTGCCTGTTTAGACTTTTTAGCAGAGTCGCAGTACAAGCAAGCGTTAATCAGCTTAGCGCGTATAGCTGTAGAGCGAGATCACTAACTTTGCAGCTTCCCTTAATTAGTATTTAAGGGCCATAATTTTCGAGCAATAAAAAAGCCTGCATAAGCAGGCTTTTTTGTGCATAACTTGGCTATTACGCCATGAAATCAACACCTTCTTTGATGTCTTTTTTCAGAGTTTCAAGCATGTCGTTTTTAGCTTTTTCTTCAAATGCGCTTAGCTCGCCGTAAGAAAGGATTTCTTCTACGCCGTTTGTGCCTAAACGTACTGGGTGAGCAAAGTACTCTGCATCGCCATTTTCAACAGCAACGTATGCGTAATCTACTACGTCTTCACCTTGTAGGCCTTTAACTAAAGACATACAAAAACGTGCTGCAGCAGCACCCATAGATAATGTAGCTGAACCACCGCCCGCTTTAGCATTTACTACTTCAGTACCTGCATTTTGGATACGTGGAGTAAGTGTAGCTACTTCTTCTTCAGTGAAGCTTACGCCTTCAACTTGAGAAAGTAGAGGTAGAATGGTTGTGCCTGAGTGGCCACCAATTACTGGTACTTTAACGGTTGCTACGTCTACGCCTTTAAGCTCAGCAACAAATGCTTCTGAACGAATTACGTCAAGCGTAGTGATACCAAATACGCGCTTAGCGTCGTAAGTACCTGCTTTTTTGAATACTTCAGCAACAATTGGTACAGTGCCGTTTACTGGGTTAGTGATAACACCCACTAACGCTTTAGGACAGCTAGCTACAATGCCTTCTGCTAATGTTTTGATGATACCTGCGTTTACGTTAAATAAATCCGCACGATCCATACCTGGTTTACGTGGCATACCCGCTGGGATAAGTACGATATCACACCCTTCAAGCGCTTTATTTAAATCGTCTGCGCCAAAACCTGCTACTTTAACATCTGTAGGGATGTGAGATAGGTCAACCGCAACACCTGGTACAACTGGTGCAACATCGTAAAGTGATAATTCAGAACCAGCTGGTAAGCCTGTTTTTAATAATAAAGACAACGCTTGACCGATACCGCCTGCAGCACCTAATACAGCAACTTTCATTGGAATTCTCCGTAATTTGAGGTAGGAAATATTTGTGGCCCTTAAGATAATGAAATTAGCGACTAAAAACAAATTTATCCTGCTTATTTCAGGTATATTTTCGACCATAGTTGTAAACTTTGTTGGTTTATCGCAGCAAACTGGCAAGTTAACTAAACAACAGCTGCATAATTATTCATTTTTGTGTAGAATTTGCATTATAAATAACAAAAATGAATAAAGACTATGCAACCACAAGACAAACAAGAAGCGCTGGTAAAAGCGTTTAAAGCACTTTTAAAAGAAGAGAACTTTGGCTCGCAAGGCGAAATAGTCGAAGCATTAAAAGAGCAAGGCTTTGACAATATAAGCCAAAGTAAGGTGTCGCGCATGCTTAGTAAGTTTGGCGCTGTGCGTACCCGTAATGCTAAACAAGAAATGGTTTATTGCCTACCCGCAGAAATGGGCGTACCGACTGCTAAAAGCCCACTACGTCAGCTTGTTATTGATATTATGCATAACGAAATGATGATTATTATAACCACCAGCCCAGGCGCTGCGCAGTTAATTGCCCGCTTATTAGACTCACTAGGCAAAGCTGATGGTGTATTGGGCACAATTGCCGGAGATGACACTATTTTTATTGCGCCAGCAAAAATATCTGAAATAGACATTACACTAGAGCGCGTACGTATTTTATTTGATACGGTTTAAAGCTGTTTTAAAAAACTAACTGACGGCGCAAAAAACGCTGAGCCCATATCGGCTTGAGTAAAATCAAGCCAGTGGTCGTAACACTCCCCTTTTCCTATGCGGCTGTTAAGTACCTTTTCAAACGCACTCCCCGATGCTGAGCATGTAATACTTAGCATGCCTTGCTCGTAAACATCGCCATACGGCATGCTTTGGTTAAGCAGTATTGCTTGGCCGCTCTCATCTTTTAGCTCACTTCTAGTCGCGTGGCTAGTATCTACCTTTGGCTCAATTAAGGTGTTATCTAAACGTGTGCGCCCCATAATGTGTTCTTGCTCGCTTAGTGATAAATGCTGCCATACGCTCAGGTCATGCTTATAACGCTGTACATGAATATAGCTGCCTTGGTGTTCAAAGCTGTCGGGGTTATTAACCAGTGCCGTGATTCGTTTTTGGCGTCCATGTGGGGTGTCGCCTGCATAAATAAAGCCGTTAAAGTCTCGCCCATCTAAAAACCTAAAATTGCGAATTTGTTCAACCAGCTCTACATCGGGCGAAAACAACTTTAATATTTGCAATGCAAAAAGGTGATTAACATCTTCTCGGTCTGAGCGAATTTGTATGAATAAATCACATGGCTGTACGCGCATAACAAAATCACTGTGATTTATATTAGGAAAGCTTTGCAGCTCGCTTGGGATATATTCAGGTAGTATATGCGGCCAATATTGCGCGCCTATAGCCACCATGCAAGAGAGCATGGCTTCGGAGAACTGATCACTAAACTCTTCTTCAATTGCGCTTACGCGCTTAAGCTTTGCGCGCAATGACTCGTCTTGACCATCAAATACATTAAAAAATAAATGCAAACCGTGTAAGTTTGCTTCAGCACAAATCCCAGATTGCGCTTGCGCCATTGTTATTCCTTAGCTTTATAAAACACAGCGAATAACACATTTGTTATGATTCGAAAAAATTCACCGTGTGAGGTTTTATTTTTATTATAACCTGCTCATTTATTTCAAATGACTGGCCATATTGTGCGGCAACTTCAATCTCTTGCTCTGCAATTACAACAGTGTAAACATAAGCCGAGCCTATAAACCGACGGCTTAAAATGCTCACACCTTGAGGGTTATCGGCCTGCGTATTTTGCGCAAGCTCAATATGGTGTGGACGAATATACACCTGCCCTTTTATTGCACTGTGCGTATGCTCATGCTGCGATTGCACGACACCAAAAGGCGTTGTGTATTCAGTTGCCGTTAACACTTCTGCGCCTAAGTATATGCCCTGACCCAGAAACTCTGCAACCTCCTTTGTCTTTGGCACGGCAAAAAGCTGCTCTGGTGTACCTTGTTGGGCTATTTTTCCTTGGTGCATAATGGCTAGCGTGTCTGAAAACGCAAAGGCTTCTTCTTTTGAGTGGCTAACAAATACCGCAGAAACCTGCTGCGCCTTAATAATGCGCCTAATATCAGCAATTAACTCAAAGCGTACTTGTGTATCTATGTTCGAAAAAGGCTCATCAAGAAGCAATAAACTAGGCTTATAAGCCAAAGCCCGCGCAATAGCCACGCGTTGCTGCTGGCCGCCCGAGAGCTGATGAGGGTAGCGTTTTGCACACCCTGTTAAATGCACCAGCTCTAGCATTTCCTCTACCCGTTGCTGTTTTTGCGCTTTGCTTACTTTACCCAGCCCAAACGCAATATTATCGGCCACACTGAGGTGCGGAAACAGGGCATAATCTTGAAACATCATCCCTATATTACGATGCTCTGGTGATACAAATGTATGCTTGTCGCTTACACATTTGCCATCTATAAATACACTACCTTCATTTATTTCAATAAGGCCAGCAATTGCTTTTAAGGTGGTTGTTTTACCGCAGCCGCTGGCTCCGAGCAAACACACAATTTCGTCTTGACCCACCGTTAAATCTAAATTGTGTAGCACGTGCGTGCCACTGTAGTGATAATCCACACCTTGTAAATTTAAACGGCTCATTTAACTGCGTTGCTCCATAGAACGATTAATAAAATACAAAGGGATCAACCCAACCAAAACAATAAATAAAGCGGAAATAGAAGCAAGCTCAAGCTGCTCATCGCTCACATATTGAAATACATGTGTGGCTAAACTTTCAAAGTCAAAAGGCCTTAATAGTAATGCGGCAGGCAGCTCTTTCATACACTCAATAAATACAAGCAATGCAGCTGTTAAAAGACCTCGACGTAATAAAGGAAGGTGCACTAAGCGCAGTGTTTGCCCTTGGCTTTTACCCATAGATTGGCTAGCCATATCCAGTGATGGACTAATACGTACAAAGCTCGATTCTATAGCACCGTGCGCAATGGCATAAAAGCGCACTAAGTAAGCCAGTATAATAGTGACAATGCTGCCGGTTAGTAATAAACCTATATCTAGGTTGTAGTCCTCAAGGGCTGTATTTATTGAGTTTTCTAATGCGCTAAGCGGTAATAACACAGCAATAGCCAGTACCGTACCTGGCAGTGCATAGCCGGTGCTCGCTAAGCGACCAGGTATTAAAGAATAGCTCTGCTTTGCCACACGCTGATAAAAAACGATTAGTGTAGCGAGTATTATGCTGATTACGCTAACAATAATAGCTACTTTTAAGCTTTGCCACGCGTAACTAAAAAATGCCGTGTTCCACGCTTTATCAAAGTAAGTTATTGCATAATTTAGCAATACCAACATAGGTATAATAAAAGCTATAAGCAAAATAACACTGCAAAATGACGTAGCCAGCCATGCTTGTTTACCTTTAAGTTTATATAACGACTCGCTATTAACACCTGATTGACGCTCAAACACGGCTTGGTTACGCCGACTAAAGCGCTCCGCCATTAAAGCTAAAAACAGCAGTAACAGCATAACGCCCGATATTTTCGCTGCAGCCGTGAGTGAGTAATAACCAAACCATGTATCGTACACTGCGGTGGTTAAAGTGCTCACTGCAAAGTAACTTACCGTTGCATAGTCGGCCATGGTTTCCATGCTTATGAGCGCAAGGGCTGCCACAATTGAGCCACGAGAAAGCACTATACTTACCTTAAAAAAGCTTTGCCAAGGCGATAAACCCATTAATTGACTAGCTTGCACTAACTTAAATGACTGCTCTCGCAGTGCGGTTTTAAAAATTAAAAATAAATACGGATACAGCACAAGTGCAATCATTACAATAGCGCCGGGCAAAGTGCGAATATCAAAAAACCAATAATCCGTTGGCGAGTGCCAATCAAACCAGTCTCTTAGGGCTATTTGCACAGGGCCTGCGTAATCTAGCAAATCGGTATACACATAGGCTATTAAATAGGTAGGCATTGCAAGGGGCAGCATAAGCGCCCATTCAAATTGCTTTTTCCCGGGAAAGGAGCAATACGCACTGAGCCAACCAAGCGGAAGCGCAATTGCACAGCTAAGCAGGCATACGCCAAAAATAAGCAGTACGGTATTAGTAATATAATCCCACAGCACGGTATCCCACAGATGAGAAAATACCTCTGAGTCGCCTTGTAAAGATTCATATATCAGAAAAAACAGCGGGGCCGACAATAAAAGCCCTGTCGACCAAGCAAAGAGCTGCCATTTAGACAGCTTAAATATAAAATTCATTAAAGGTCGAACTTCACCTCATCTATTAGCTTAAGGGCTAACGGACGATATTTACTGATCTCATCAAGTGCTAGGCCGTCTTCTTTAAAGCTTCCCCAAGAGGCCACTAAACTTGATAGCTCAACGCCTTGCTTAACCGGGTACTCCATATTTACTGAGGCATACATATTTTGTGCTTTGGTTTCGCTCATAAACTCAATAAGCTTAAGGGCATTATCAGGATTTTTTGCATATTTAGTAATGACAGCACCCGAAACATTTATGTGTGAGCCGCGATTTTGCTGATTAGGAAAATTAATATAAACAGACTCAGCCCAAGCTTTTTGCTCGTCATCTTGAAGCATTTTGCCAAGGTAGTAACTATTACCTAAAGCAAGATTGCACAAACCTTCTTTTACTGCTTTTACTTGCGCGCGATCGTTACCTTGTGGCTTACGTGCTAAATTAGCTTTAACACCTTCTAACCATGTTTTAGTTTTTTCCTCGCCGTGATGAGCAATCATCGAAGCAACTAAGCCAAGGTTATAAGGGTGCTTGCCAGAACGTGTACAAATTTGTCCTTTGTACTGTGGGTTAGCCAAATCTTCGTAGGTGAGTTCAGGTAATGCACCTAGGCGCTCTTTTGATGAATACACATTACGAACCCGCTTAGTTAATGCCACCCACTGCCCGTCGCTATCTCTATACGACGCAGGAATATTGTTTTTAATGCGATCACTTTTAATACTTTGCGTTAAATTTAGGTCCTCTAGCTGAATAAGCGCACTAAAGTTAGATGTTAATACTAAATCGGCTTTACTGTGTTTTCCTTCACGCTTAACACGCTCTATTAACCCTTTTTTTGCAAAAACCACATTCGTTTTAATGCCTGTTTGCTTAGTGAAGTCGGTTAAAATAGGTTGAATTAAAAACGGTTGACGAAAAGAGTAAATATTAACAACATCGCTCGCAAACGCAGGCGAAGCGCTAATAATACAAGTAAGTATAGCCAGTGCAGTTCTCATATCAATTTACCTAAATAGTAATTATTTACAGGGGATTTTATCGTGATACGTGAAAATATACACTCTTTACATAAATGTAAATAAGTAATTAATGACCAAAAGGGAAATACCGCGTAAGACATCTCTTACAGAGCTGACAGCTAATGAGTAAAAAAACCTATAACAACC
>NZ_DCYU01000117.1:0-1324 GCF_002331165.1 Pseudoalteromonas sp. UBA2102 | reverse complement strand
TTTTTATAAGTAAATCCATAGCCGTTTTAACCTATTTTAGTTGCACCAGCACGCTACAATTACTACATCAACCAAGCAGTGATGCTTATCGAGTAAAAGGAAATGGACTGCTTACTCGAACAACCAATGATTAGGTTACTACGGACAACACGGAAATTAGGACAGGCTCAGGATGAGTATCGCAATGGATTGTTGCACAAAGGAACGTATCAGGACGATACAGCAAGGATAACAACAGCGGATAGTTGTTTAACAGGATGTGATAGGAATTAAATGGACAGGCCCTTGAGGCAACACAATGGAATTGTAAATTAATGGACTGCACTAGGATGTGCCAAAGGGAATAGGTAATAGTTTTTACCACTACAGGATGTACAGGGATTTAAAGGAGATAGGCCCGGATAGCCTAAATTACATAGAACTAAAAAGTAATATCGTAATCACATGGATAAGTAAAAATTGGAGTTGATTAAGTTCAATTGCAGGATGCAAAATTAGAAGATTCCGCAAGCGCGCCTAGAGATAGAGCGCGCTTTTCTTTGCCTAAAATTAAGTTACTGTGGCCTGCCCTTATTTCGCTTACCAAGTAAGTACGCATCACGAAATTTTATAAAGTGCTGTTCAAGTTTTAAGGCGGCATCTTGCTCACCTGCGAGCGCTAACACCATAATGCCTACCTCAGCAGTGCCTAACTGGTATGCGTGAGGTGCAACGCGTAAACGGTAATCTGATAGTTTATCAGCGGTGATCGACAACACCGGTAAATTATCTAGATACGGGCTTTTGCGGATCATTTTTTTAGCTTCGCGCCAGGTGCCATCTAAAAATATAAATAATGGCTTTTTGCCAGGCTCAATGTTTACTTCGGTGGTTGCCCTGCCCGGCTCTACATCTTCAGCTGGAAATATCACCATAGGTTGATAATCAGCGTTGTTTAATAAAGCTAATAGCTCAGCGCTTGGCTCTGTTCTGTCCCATCTAAATGCATAGTTGTCAGGGACTATTTCAGCAATTAAACGCCCTGTGTTTGACGGTTTAAAGCTTTCATTATGATACATTAATAAACACACGCCAGCATCGCACTGCGCTTGTTCTACCCCCTCACATATACAGTAATGCTTAGCAATTAAACACTGCTCACAGCGATCCATTTTGCCGCCACGGGCATTAAATTCGCGGCGCGATTCGCTAATTTGCTGAGCACGCAAAACTAATACTGAGTTATGTTGGGGATTTTTCAAGGGGGCTATTACCTAAAATTTGTTCGGCGCGTATTGTAGCTAAAATAAAAGGGAATAGATATCAGCTATCAGCTATCAGCTAT
>NZ_DCYU01000111.1:74163-77368 GCF_002331165.1 Pseudoalteromonas sp. UBA2102 | reverse complement strand
CGCTTTATATGAAATAAATGCAAAGGGTGGATTGGGTCAATCCGAGGCAAAAGCTTTAATTTAACCAACACCCCGCTTACCCCTAAATTTACAGCTGAGTCGCTGTGAACTTCTACCTGTTTGGTAAATTCTATAAAAGGGAGATAACCTTTAGAAAAGGTATTTTCGGTAAATTGAAGTACATGTTCAATAGAAGGCGGTAACGGTCTTGAAAATTGAAACCCTTGAATTGACTGCACCTGTGAGAGCAACCTTGAAGGCTCTGAAAAACTATACAAAATAAGATTAACACCTAAGGTCAAAAATAAGCATTCATCTTGATGGCGGATCACCCCGTCAACGTTCTGAATCACTAATTTAAGCCAGCGACCACAGTTTTTTCTCAGCTCAAAACATTGCTTGGCAAGCAGGGCTAAATCGGTATAACGCGAAACTGCAAATACCAATGTTGCCGCCTCTAATTTAGGGCCTTTTGAAAAAAGCGCATTGTTGTCTTTTATTATTTTATATTTTGCAGGAAGCTTGGTCCCTTCAGGAATAGCTCCTTGTACAATCCACACGTCGTCTTCATCTGCAAATACACCCGATGTTGAGGTTTGTTGTTCCGTAATACTATTTTGCTGCACTTTAAAGCAGCCATTTTCAATCATTAATGGATACTGTACAGAGGCGATGATACCTGTACTGTGATGCCAATAATCGTACTCTAGTACGCGCACTGTTGAATCATTTTCAACATATACCAACCCGTCGAGGTCCGAATTTAACCGCCTTAATAAAAAGCGATAGTTAGTCACCTCAGGGCCAGAAACTAAAAATAAAACGGTCGCTCCTGATTGTGTACTAAATTTTTTATAGGTCTGAACACTTTGCATCAGTTGCTTTTGATCCAATGAGGCTAAATCAGTCGTACTAAAGTGAACAATGACTAATGCATTATTTAGCTGTTTATAAGCATTTAGCTCTTTTAGCGTATTGTTAATTATTTGTTGCTTTGGCCAGTCACGTGTATCTGCCGAAAACCTAAACGGATGCACTTTGTGTTGGTCAAATGCATGATTTAATGCATCGCTAAAAGGGCCTTCAAAAAATGTTTCTATTTGAGAAGAAACAATATAAATATCAGAGGCTGAGGGTTTATTAATTGCATGTAATGCCAGTTCAGTAGCAAAATTGTCTAAAGGGGCTAAAATTGCATATAACGATGCAGGTTTTAGCTCTGCAGCAGAGGGCTGCAAGCCTGAAATGTTAAAGTTTTGCACTGAATTTAGCCTATAAAAAATACTTTTTTACTAGTTTTACCCGCTATTCTATATATAATAGACAAATATTGTCCACTTTAAATAAAAATAATAAACTTCACCATAAAGGCAACAATGCGTAATTTAACGACAAAAAGCTCTGAAACCTTAACATCAAATGACATTGAGAACCTTGCACGGCGTTTTGGCGGCAAAAGTGAAGATTACGTTGAAATTGTTAATAAACAAAAAAATAAACAAACAATAGAAAAATACGCATTACTGAACGAAATACACCGTGCAGTAAATGCGTAAGTAGTAATTGAAACGACAGGTAAACAACCCTTTGCAAAGAATTTTTCTAAAAGGTATTAAAGGCGGCACTGGCGCTACTTCTATGGTTGCCAACTTAGCCTGCGTATTAAAAAAGTCAGGCTCTGACGTTATTGCTATAGATTTAGACTCTAAAAGCGATTTGGGCCTGCACTTTGGCCTGCCTTGGCAGTACAACCACGGCTGGAGTAACGAGCAGGGCTTTGAACAAGCCCTTGAGCACTTTCATCAAGATAGTGATGGCATAGTGTTTTTACCTTTTGGCGATAAAAGTGTTAGTACCGCCGCGTTATTCGATTTCATAAACAATTGCAATAAACTGGATTATAACAATAATGCTTGGCTTCTTTTTGATTGCCCTGCACATATTGATATAACCCACTATCCGCTCGATAAAAACGACATAGTGATTGAAATAGTTAATTGTGATGCTATTTGCCACAGCTTAATTTATAAAAAACTACAAACGTTAAAACACACTGACAACCAGTGGAAACACTTCTTTTTAGTCAATCGTTATAACTCTGCATCAACACTTGAGTTTGACCTGTTTTCTTTATGGCAATCTACCTTGCCGCTTATGGCGCCCTTTTTTATAAATAGTGATGAAGTAATTAAAGAGTCTACAGCCTATAGAAATGTAGCGCTTAATTGTGCGCCTTACAGTGTTGCTAACGATGACTTTGAAACACTTGCCGGCTGGCTTGTAAGTAAATCGGCCCTGTAGTTATGAGCTTTTCTTTATTTTATAAGCGCCCAATACACAGTACTTTGTATTTACTGTTAAGCATTATTTTTACTGAAAAACTTGTACGTTATATTTTATTTAAGTTTCATAGTTATTTTAACCAGCACAAAGTAAACGTAATAGAAGCCTTTTTAATGCCTTTTATTACGCTGATTAGTTCATTGTTTATCAATATAAAAGACCACAAAATTAACTTTGAACTTATTTTATATGATTACTACCCGCATCTTCGCTTGCCGTACCGCACGTTTATTTATTCAAATATTTTGCGCTTTATCATTCAAAGCGTTTATTTGTTATTTTTTAAATACAAACCTAAAAATAACTCTGTAAGGGAGCGGCTATCAAATCAGTTTTATAATGGGGTAAGTTATTCACTTAAACAGTTGCGTTGGTTTGACTTAAAGCTAGGTAGATTACTAAAGCGTTTGTTATCAAAAAACGTTAAGGGTTCTAAAAAAAGTGCTTTTAAAACCATGGCTGACGCTAAGATTTGGCAAAATAAACTAATAAAATATGTGGTTGTAGCCTTTATATTGTTTTTACTGGCTATTTTTATAACCATTCCGTTTAGCCTAGAAGCACAAGCCGTGTTTATTAGTTTTATTTTGATAGTGGCATACGGGCTTAAGCGCGTTAAAGGACAAATGGCCACCATTGTAATGATCACCCTATCGGTAACCACTTCATCACGTTATTTATGGTGGCGCTACACAGAAACCCTCAATTGGGATGACCCTGTTGCGCTTACATTAGGCGCAGGCTTGCTGCTGGCAGAAACCTATGCGTGGCTAGTGCTCATTTTAGGCTTTTTTCAAACTATAAACCCCCTTGAGCGTAAACCCGTTCCGTTGCCAGAAAACACCGACTTATGGCCAACAGT
>NZ_DCYU01000111.1:62199-73781 GCF_002331165.1 Pseudoalteromonas sp. UBA2102 | reverse complement strand
CTTGCGGCGATGAGCATTGATTGGCCTGCTGATAAGCTCAACGTGTATATTCTTGATGATGGCAAACGCCCTGAGTTTAAAGAATTTGCTCAAAAAGTGGGGGTGGGTTATTTAACACGGCCCGATAATAACCACGCTAAAGCCGGTAATATGAATAGCGCCATGCGCTACACTAACGGCGACTACATTGCTATTTTTGACTGCGACCACGTACCTGCCCGCTCATTTTTACAAATGACCATGGGGCAATTTTTAAAAGACAGCAAAGTATGTTTAGTGCAAACACCGCATCACTTTTTCTCAGCAGACCCGTTTGAGCGTAATTTAAATAACCACAGCCAAATCCCTAATGAAAACATGCTTTTTTATGGGTTGATCCAAGATGGTAATGACATGTGGGATGCCACCTTCTTTTGTGGCTCATGCGCCGTTTTAAAACGTGAAGCACTCGACAATATTGGTGGCTTTGCATTTGAAACGGTAACCGAAGATGCCCACACTGCACTGCGTATGCAACGTGCCGGTTATAAAACCGCTTATATAAATATCCCACAAGCTGCAGGGCTTGCCACCGACAGCCTCTCTGCACATATTGGCCAGCGTATTCGTTGGGCTCGGGGTATGGCGCAAATATTTAGGCTCGATAACCCAATTTTAGGTAAAGGGCTCGATATACCACAGCGCCTGTGCTACTTAAACGCCATGCTGCACTTTTTATCGGGTATTCCGCGTATTGTATTTTTAACCGCGCCACTGGCGCTCATATACTTTAATGCTTACATTATCTATGCGCCGTTTTTAGCTATTTTTATTTATGTAGTGCCTACACTCATACAAATAAAAGCGACCAACTCACGAATTCAGGGTAAATATCGCTACTCTTTTTGGGGTGAAGTGTATGAGTCTGTTCTTGCCTGGTACATATTAAAGCCTACAACCGTTGCGCTAATAAACCCTAATAAGGGTAAGTTTAACGTAACAGAAAAAGGCGGCTTAAATGATAAAGAACATTACGATTGGGGTATATCTAAACCCTACTTGGTACTTTTACTCATAAACTTAGTTGGCATGCTTGTAGGTGTTTTACGCTTAGGCTTTGGCGATCCGAGCCAAGTGGGCGTTTTGTTAATCAGCATGGGCTGGGCAATTTATAATATTATTATTTTAGGCGCTGCGGTAGCCGTTGCAGCAGAGGCAAGGCAAGTAAGGCAGTCACACCGTATTAAGGCAAACTTTCCGGCGGGCGTGCGCTTAGCAAATGGGCATACGTTAAAAGTTAAAATTACCGATTACTCTGATAATGGAGTGGGTATTGAAACAGAGCACGCTCATTTATGCCGAGTAAACGACAAAATAGAGCTATTAATGAGCCGCGGTAATAAACAGTTTTCGTTTACAACGTATGTATGTAACACCCGAAACAAACAAATAGGCTTAACGTTAAAAGATCTCTCGCTCGAAAAGCAAAAAGCATTTATACAATGTACTTTTTCAAGAGCGGATGCGTGGCTTGACTGGCAAAATAATTTTCGTCATGACCGCCCTTCATATAGCTTTAAAGAAGTACAAAAAACAAGCCTAAGAGGATTTAGTAATTTATTGTTTCATGCTCCTAAGCCATTACAACCCTTTGTAAAACTAATGACAAAAATTGTTGTATATATAAACTCTTTCACCCCTAAAAAACCAATAGTGCATTATAATTATGATTAAAAATTTGCTTAATACATTTCTAATACTGTTTTTAACATGCAGTGCTTACAAAGCATGTGCTATTGAGCCAATGCACGATAAATCTGTGTTTATAAATGGCTACCCAGAAAGCGCCAACGTGTCTAGTTTAAGATTAGACTTTGCTGCTTTAGGCTTTGATGGCTACAAGCTTGATGGCATAAACAACAACTCAAGAGTGGATTTTACCAACCGCATTGATAAATTAAGCACCGATTTACAGCTTAATTTTTCGTACACAAACTCGCCATCATTGATTGCTAACGTGTCGCATTTAAAAGTGTATTTTAATGAAAACTTAGTCACTGTACTGCCCATAAATGAGCAACTAAGTGTGGTTAAAAATACCGTTAACCATAGCCTAAAACTCAATGCTAAGTATGTACAAGACTACAACCAAGTACGGTTTGAGCTTGTTGGTTATTATGATTTACGTTGCCAAGATTACTTTAGTCGCTCTATTTGGACCGAAATTAATAAATCGAGCAATATCACGCTCAATCAAAAGCAACTGGCAATAGATAGCCGTTTAGAATATTTACCAGAGCCCTTTTTTGATGCCAAAGATTACAATAAGTTAAGCTTACCGTTTGTGTTTGCAAAAACACCTAACACCAAAACGATTGAAGCGGCTGCGACTCTTTCAAGCTGGTTTGGCGCGCAAGCTGACTGGCGTGGTGCTGATTTTCCGGTGGTGATTAACAAATCATTAGATACGCACAGCGTGGTTTTTATTACCAACGATTCAAAGCCTGACTTTTTAAAAGACTATCCCGATGTGGAAAAGCCAACCGTTGAGATTATTTCAAACCCACTACATAGATACAGCAAAATGTTGCTTATTTTAGGGCGTGATGAAGACGATTTAAAAACCGCCGTCACGGGATTGGCCTTTGGCCATAAAGTCATGACCGGCAGAACCGCTAGCATAGAAGCAATTAACCAACTACCGCTTCGCAAGGCGTACGATGCCCCGCGCTGGTTACGCGCTGATAGAGCTGTACACTTTGACGAATTAATTGATTTTGACAATCAGCTACAAGCACAAGGGTTAAATAACGGCCCCGTAAAATTAAACGTGCGCTTTGCTCCAGATTTATTTACTTGGCGTGAAAAAGGCATCCCCATTACATTGCAATATCGCAGCACACCCGAGAGCGAGTCTTTGGACTCTCGGTTAAATATGTTGATTAATCAAAAGTTTATTAGTGGATATTTGTTAGATAATGACGACTCTGCACTCAATACTACAAAAACATTATTGCCACTTATTGCCAATACCGATACTACACAAAACGCAGAAAACTTTTCACTTAATGGCATAAACTTAGCCACTCGGAACGAGCTAAACTTTGATTTTAGATTTGGTGTGCTGAAAAAAGGTGAGTGTGCAATAGCACCACCTGGTGGTGAGTTTGGTGTTATTGATGGTAATTCTAATATTGATGTAAGTGGCTTTGATCATTACATTGCCCTGCCAGATTTGAATGTTTTTGCGAACAGTGGCTTCCCGTACACCAAATATGCCGATTTACAGCAAACACTTGTACTAATTGACCCGCAGCCTTCTGCAAAAGCGTTAACTTTGCTGTTTAATCTTACCGGTCATTTTGGCGCAATAACGGGGTATCCAACCCACAGAATGACAGTGGCCCATTTAAATGAAAATGTTGATTTAGACGACAAAGATATTTTAGTTGTTGCAAAGCCTGGCAGCAAAGCTCAGCAACTAGATGAAGATGCGCATACAAACGTACTTTTAACCAATAACCAACGTGAAATAAAGCAAGCAATTTACAACGGTGCATACGATGAGCAAGCCACAGATAAAATACAAGTGAGTGTAAAAAGTAGCGGAGATATGGCGGTAATTACAGCTTATCAATCTCCTTTTGATTCTGAACGCTCTGTTGTGTCACTTAATGCCACCACTGAAAAAGCATTTGGCTTAATTGATAAAACCCTTATGGACTCGCAAACATTAAGCCAATTAAAAGGCAGTGCTGCGGTTATAAACTCACAAGGCGTTAAAACAATAAAAACTGAAGAGCAATACTTTGTTGGTCATATTCCTGTACATACGCTGGTGTGGTTCCATTTATCTGACCATCCATTTATTTTAGCCCTGCTTTCTATATTAACGCTGTTACTAATTTCATTTATTTTATGGCGATTACTACAAGCACTCACCCATAAGCGTTTAGCTGAAGGAGATGAATAATGACATTACTTAACCGAGCATTATTAGTAGCCGCTTTTTTAAGTTTTTCTGTGTCAGCGCAAACGCAGCAGTGCGAGCCTTGGCAGGGGTGGCACGTATTTAAAAATCACTTTATTAGTGATGACGGTCGCGTAATAGACCTAGGCTCAAAGCAAAATATTACCACCTCAGAGGGGCAATCATACGCACTATTTTTTGCGCTAGTAGCAAATGATAAAGCCGCGTTTGATAGCATTTTAGATTGGACGCAAGACCATCTCTCTGAAGGCGATTTAAGTACACGTCTGCCTGCGTGGCAATGGGGTGAAACAGGCAATGATACCTATGGGATTATAGACTCAAACCCAGCATCAGATTCTGATTTATGGATAGCATATAGTTTATCGCAAGCAGCTATTTTATGGGATGACCGCCGCTATAGTATTTTAGCTGCTGTATTAGCGCAGCGTATTATGCGAGAAGAAACCGCCTATATTTCAGGGTTAGGGCTTACTTTATTACCCGCCCCTGCTGGGTTTGAATTTGAAAATAACACCTATAAACTCAACCCTAGTTATTCACCGTTATTTATTTATCAGCAATTTAGCAAACTATACCCGCACTCACCTTGGCAGCAATTACATGAAGCGTCTGCAAAGCTTATTTTAGATACCGCTAAAAACGGAGTTAGCCCTGACTGGGTGATGTATAGCCCAGCAAAAGGTTTTTATTACGATAAAAAAGCAACCGATTTAGGCAGCTTTAATGCCATTAGGGTTTACTTATGGGCCAGCATGATGGCGAACGATGCGCCATACAAAGCACAACTAAGCGAGCAGTTTACCCCTTTTGTAGAGGCTATAAACAGCCGTGGCTACGTTCCTTTAAATACCTATGCACGCTCTGGCAAAACCCAAAAGCGTGGCCCATTAGGCTTTAATGCTGCCCTACTGCCCATGCTAAAAGAAAATGGCGATGATTCTTTGGTTATGGCCATTCAACAAAAGTTAATGGTCGATAAGTCATTCACACAAACACGCTATTACGACAGTGTATTAAACCTGTTTGGTAGTAGCGCGCTTAATAAGCGCTTTTCAATAACAGCAGACGGGACGCTCAAGCCAAGGTGGAGCACTGAATGTCGTTAAAATGGGCTGTTGTTTGTACGTTAGCAGTCAGCGCAAGTGTGCATGCTAAAACAAATAATGACATTGATACACACTCTGTTGAGTGGCTTTTAAGCCAAATCAATATTGGTGAAGTGCAAGAAAATAAAGATTTAATTGCCGATAGCTTACAAAAGCTATTGGCCATTGCCCCTAATCGAATAGAAAGCCAGTGTGCGCTTGCTCGTTTTGAGTTTGCTAATGGTAAGGCTATACAAGCAAATCAAATTTTAAGAAAAATTGACGGTAACAACACACGTACCCACCCTTGTGTAGAACAGTTACGACTAATTGCTAGATTAGAAAACGAAGACAAAGCAGATATACAGCAAGCTAAATTACTTGCCCGTGCGGGACGTTACGAACAAGCGCGATTAATTTACAACAGGCTTTTTAAAAACACCTATCCAAGCTTAGCGTTTGAGCTTGAGCATTTAAGTTGGTATGCACAAGAGCAAAGCCAATGGAAAAATGTAAAAAAAGGCTACGAAAGGCTACTACGCAGTTACGAAAACATCAGCGCGGTAGATATTGCATATGCGCGCCACTTACTCAGAAATAACCCCACTGATAGCACCGCGCTAACTATTTTAAGTAAATATGGTGCCACCTCTCGCTACAGTAATGAAGTAGAAACAATCTGGTTAGGTGCTTTATCTAACATGCAATTAAATAGCGCTACAGAAAAACAATTTCAGCGCTACTTTAGCGTGTATCCGTTTAGCAGCAAAGGCGAATTACAGTATCAAGATTTCAAAAAAGATTTAAAAGCGCGACAAAAATTATTAGCTAACCCGGCCTACCAACTATGGCTTAAAGGTGAGGCGTTACTTGAAAAAAACAAGCTCGTTGCCGCAGAGCCGCTTTTACTAAAAGCACTCAAAGGACGCCCTAACGATGGCGCAATTATGCGCAGCCTTGGCACCCTTTATTTGCGTATGGGTAAAAATCAAACATCTTATAATTATTTTACTAAGGCGTATTCGCATACCGCCGACTTTGCCGAGCGAGAAACGCTAAAAGACTTAGCAACCACAGCGAAGTTTTGGCTTTACATACGCCAAGCTAAAGAAGCCATAAATAATAGCCAGTTTAAAACGGCGTTGCTTAAATTAAATTTAGCCGACACACTTGAGCAAGACCCTGCTAGCGTTTTGTATAACCGCGGATTGTTACAATTTGCTCAAGGTAATTATTCACAAGCGGCCGCTATTTATCAAACCGTGTTAAAAAATGATCCGCTTAATAATGGCGCTCTAACAGGGTTATTAGAAATTGTTGAATTGGATAACAATGAGCAATCGTTAATCAAGTTTTATAATGCTTTATCTCAGTCTCAAAAAGCACAACTTAAACCTGTGTATGCGGCAACGTTAAGTAGCCAGCTTCGCGAAAAAGCACGCCAATATAGTGATGCAGGCGATACAGAGCTTGCTGAGCAAACCTTAAAAGAGGCTATTGAACTGGCCCCTGAGCAGCCTTGGCTTTATTACGATTTAGCGTTTATTTATCAACAAAACGGGTTAACTAAAAAGGCAAAAACGTTATTTAATAATGTGCTTTGGCAGTTTCCGCTCAATCCACAGTTACGTTATAGCCATGCTTTATTTTTACGCTCAATTGATGATTATCAAGGCGCTTTAAACACCTTAGAGTATGTGCCGGTTAATGATCGAAATGACGACATAATTTCTCTTGAGCAACAACTTAGGCTCATCGAGTCTCTTCGACAAAGCGAGCGACACTTAAATACTAAAAATAGAACCACGGCTATTTTTCATTTAAGTAATTTAGAAGCGCAAAATTTAACTCCTGTAATGAAAGCCGAGCTATCGCGTAGCTGGTATCAAATAGATGAGAAAAAACACGCTCTAAAGTTAATTAATACTGCATTAAATACTGAGCCTACTTTATCACCTTATTGGCATATGCTTTACGCGCAGTGGCTATTAGAACAAAACGAGCGCCCTGCTGTAGAACAATGGTTTTCTCATTACAGCTTGCCTAATAATGCAAGTGCTGGCGAAGTAGAACAGTACGTCAATTTATACACCACGTATATTAATCAGTATTACGAAGGTGGCGAATTATTAGCAAAGCTTAACCAGCTTGATCAAAAGTACCAAAGTACACCCGCCATCACCACGGCATTAATAAATGCTAATTTAGCTCTGGGGCAGCAAGAGTCAGCAATTATTGTTTATCAGCAAAAACTGAAAAACAATCAGCCAATTGAACCTCAAGCAATGCTTGCAATAGCAAAAGCTTACAGAGAATTAGGTAACGACTTTCAGGCAAAAGAAGTTACTGAGCGCGCAATAACGCAAACAGATGATCAGCAAGCCTACTTACAACGCCAAATAATGGCCTCGTTAAATGACTTTAATTACGCAGGTGATGCTTTAGCTTTAGCCAATCAATTAATTGCTAAATCACCCAATGATAAAGAGCTTAGTTATTTGGGCGCTGAAGTTGCCCGAAATTTTAATGAACAAGACCAAGCTAAGCAATGGTATTTAAAAACGTTATCAAGCGAGCAACGACTAAACGATGAATCGTTTTATAAACAAATTGCTCGCATAGATGAAAATGATGCGTGGTATATTAATGGCGCTAAGCGCGAGCTTATTAATGAGCAAAGCAAAAACCAAGCTTACATTGCTATTGGGGTTAACTTTAGTGGCCAAACAAGCACCGAAAGCGAGGCAACTCTTGGCGCAGGCTTAGTACCTATTGAGGCCTACTTTCCACTTTGGCAAGGCCAAGGGTTTATTAAAATAGACCCAACCACTATTAGCGCACAAACAACTCGCTTTGATGAGCAATTTGCTGGTAGCCGCTACGGCCAAGGTGCACTTTGTATATTTACCTGTGCTATTGATGAAGTAAGCCCTGAGCAAGATGGGGTCGACATAGGTATTGGATGGCAAAATGAAAATTGGCGTGTTGATGTAGGCACGACCCCACTTGGCTTTTTAATTGAAGACATAGTATGGGGTGTAAATTACGCCAACAGTATTGGCGACTTTGGTTATAGCCTAGAGCTCGAAAAACGCCCTGTAACAAGCTCCGTGCTTTCTTATGCTGGGCTTGAAGATGTAAATACCGGTGAAATTTGGGGCGGCGTGCGCTCAACAGGCCTAACTGCCAACCTATCTCATGACTTAGGTGGCGATTGGGGCTTTTGGTCAAGCGCCGACTTTACGCTCTATAAAGGGCAAAATGTTAAAGATAACCAACGCTATAGAGTAATGGGCGGGTCTTATTATCGCGTTATTAGTAATCAAGAGCGTGAGTTTACCGTCGGCGCAAGTCTATTACATTGGGCATACCAGTATAATTTAAGTGAAGAAACATGGGGCCACGGCGGTTACTATAGCCCACAAAACTACGTTGGGTTGTCGGTGCCTTTAAGCTACGATGCGCGCTGGGGCGATGATTTTGTTTATCGCTTAAAAACGGGGATTTCGTATTCGCAAACAAAAACCCAAGCCATTGATTTTTATCCTAACGATACTGACTTGCAGCTACAAGCCTACGATAGAGAAGCGATTACCGGGGTAGACCCTGTATTTGAGAGTGATGACAGCTCTGGCGTGTCATACAATCTTGAAGGGAGCTTTGAGTACCGTATAACGCCGCATTGGTTTTTTGGTGGTTATTTAGCCATCGATCGCGCTGACTTTTACGAACCAAACTTTGGCCAGCTCTATATTCGCTATTACTTCAATCCTGTGTACGGGACGTTAGAGTTTCCTGGCACCCCAATTATTCCCTACGCAGACTTTTAACGCAGTGCAAGGTGATACATCGCGAATGCTTCCCCTCGCACTAAGGTATATGTATACTTGAGCGCAATTGTAACTAGGATAAGGGTGTGTCTCTTACCTTGTGGTGTTACTACCATTTAGCAAATCATTATCTTAGCTACAAATAATATACAGATGGTCGAGCGTTTTAGTGCCCCATGGCACAAAACAGCTAAAGCAAAAAATTATAAGGCCATTACAACAATTCTTAAAGTTAGGAAGTAAATATGAGTTCAGCTCCAGATAGTGGTTGGTTTGGCCACCCTAAAGGACTTTCGACATTGTTCTTCACTGAGATGTGGGAACGAATGAGTTACTACGGCATGCGAGCGATGCTCGTATTGTTTATGACAGCAAGCCTACAAGAAGAAGGCCTTGCCTTTACGGTTGCATCAGCTGCTGCAATTTACGGTTTATACACAGGTGCCGTTTATTTCTTAGGCTTACCGGGTGGTTGGCTAGCGGATAGATTATTCGGTGGTCAAAAGGCTGTATGGTACGGCGGTATCATCATCATGTGTGGCCATATTATTTTGGCCGTGCCTCATGAGTATTCATTTTTTATTGGTTTGATCTTTGTTGCTACAGGTACTGGTTTGCTAAAACCAAATATCAGCGCAATGGTAGGCCAGTTATACAGCGATGCTGATGAGCGCCGTGATGGCGGTTACGCTATATACTACATGGGTATTAACTTAGGTTCTTTAATTGGTTACTACGTATGTGGTTACTTTATGGAAAACGTAGGTTGGCACTGGGCATTTGGTGCAGCTGCTGTGGGTATGGCTATTGGCTTAATCCAATATAAGCGTACGCTTAACAACCTACCAGAGCACAGTGCATTACCGGCTAACCCATTAAGCGCTAAAGGTACATCTCGTGCATGGTTTGGTATTGCTGCTTTTGTTGTTATTGCCGCTGGTGTGACCGCTGCAGCAATGACGGGCGCAATTATTATTAACCCAACTGTTGTAGCAGGCTACACAGCTGTTGTGTTTACTATTATATTCTTTATTTATTTCGGGGTTATTTACTTTACAGGTAAATTAACAGCGGGCGAAAAACAAAGAATGTGGGCACTATTTTTAGTGTGTGTTGCCTCTGCGTGTTTTTGGTCTGGCTTTGAGCAAGCGGGTTCATCACTTAACCTATTTGCCCGTGATTACACAGATCGCCTTATTGGCACTTTTGAAATTCCGACTACGTGGTTCCAATCTTTAAACTCACTATTTATTATTGCTTTATCGCCATTTTTTGCCGCGCTTTGGATTAACTTATCTAAAAAGATGGTATCGCCGACTTACAGCGTAAAATGTGCAATGGGCTTAATTATTATGGCTTCGGGCTTTTTAGTTATGTTTATGGCCGCTCACTACGCAGCTGAAGGCTTAAAAGTAGCGCCATACTGGCTAGTAACAACTTACTTTTTACATACAGTAGGTGAGCTTTGTTTAAGCCCTGTAGCATTAAGTGCGGTAAGTAAACTTTCGCCACGTCGTTACACAGGCCAAATGATGGGTGTATTTGTATTAACTTATTCAATTGGTAACATTATTGCTGGCTTACTGGCTGGTAACTTTGATCCAAATAACGTTGAAGAAATCCCTAACTTATACTTACAAATTGCCTTATTTAGCATTGGCGTAGGTATTGTTTTAGTGCTTATGAGCTTTAAAGCGAAAGTATGGGAAAAACAAGGCCTAGAAGAAAAAGCTGCATAATATTGCACGTTTAATTACGCGTAATACTATTTATAATTTCCCCCATAGCCGCTATGGGGGAAATTTTCTCAAATTTCTATATCACCTCGCTGTAAACTGCTATCATCTGCTGATTAATTTTTAACTAGTCTCAGGGACGCAGTACATGCGCTTGTTAACTTTATCTCACACCCTATTTTTAACCTTAAGCATTGTTTTTTTATCAGCCTGTGGTGGTTCAGACGATCAAGTTACAACTAACCCTAATGATCCCGTTGAGCCTGAGCCTAGCGAGTTAACAGTATCTACAACTACCGGTTTAGATGTCAGCCTTGATGAAGGAAGCTTTTTACTGACTGTACCTGCCAATGCTGTCTCTCAAAACACTGAACTTACACACGAAAAAACAGTATTAGATGATGCAAATGCACTACTAAATATTATCTCAGATATACACCTACTCACCCCAAGTACGCTTTCTTTTAGTGATCCAATTACTATCAGCATAAAAATACCTGATGATTACCAATTAGGAGGCCAGCTATTTATTGCTAGACAATCTGGCGATGGCTGGGAAGTTATTGATAACTCTTTTGTTGCAGATGGGTTTGTAAGTGCGCAAGTAACAACACTAGGAACCTTCGCTATTATGATGCAGCGCAATGAGGCCTTTGCCGCTATAGGCCCAACGTGTGATGCCACAGCCACAGAGCAATCGGTTAGATTTGTTCATGTTGCCGACCTACATGCGCGATTCGGTTATGAGGAGCAATATTTTAGCCGCATAAAGGCCTACTACAACCAAGTACTAGCACAAACGCCGCATACCCTTTTTACCAACGGGGGGGATGACTACGAAAAAGGCACTGTTGCTGAGCAACTATCACAAGGTAGCGCTACAGAAGAAGCCATTAAAGCCATGCAGTTTGATTTACGTGTGGTCGGAAATCACGACTATGCATGGGGGCCAGAAAAA
>NZ_DCYU01000111.1:60884-61786 GCF_002331165.1 Pseudoalteromonas sp. UBA2102 | reverse complement strand
GCTGTAGGCTTTGCTAAAGTACAAGTAGGCTGTGTGACCTTAGGTGTATTTGGTATGACCTCAGTACCTTGGAACGAGCTAGACGAACCGATAGATGATGAGCCTATACCTGATTTTATCAAACAATTTAAAATGAGCTGGCAGTGGCAACAAATAGCACAAAGTATAGTAAACCAATACCAAGACGATGTTGACTACATGGTAATGCTAAGCCATTTAGGTGAAGGCTTAGACATTGATATGGCAACCGATGTAAGCGGTATTGATTTAGTGTTAGGCGGCCATACTCATGGCGGTGAAAGTTATAATACGCTCGAGAACGGCGCTGTGGTTATTCAGCCAGATTTTTACGCCAAAGGCATCACCGATGTTACTCTTACGTTTAACTTGCAAGATAAAACATCACCAGTAATAGATTACAGCACCATTGAAACTGACAGCATTAGCGAACGTGATGAACCAACTAAGCTGGCAATTGATGAAATTATGGGCCGCTATGCGCCTGATGCAAATACAGAAATTGCTATTTCTGAAAACTACCCAAGTAGTTTAGAACTTGCAGAAATAACGGCTTTAGCTGCAGCCCATGCAAGTGATATAACGGCGGCCCTGCTTAACCCAGAATTAGTACAAACGAGGTGGACACCAGGGACCTTAACGCAAGAAGACTTTCATAAAGCCTACTATGTTGAGCGCCAGCCCTCTAACACTCCGGGCTTTAATTCGTTATATAGCGTAACGGTTACAGGTAGCGATTTAAACACCATGTTTGCCAGTCAGCCAGATTGGTTTTTACTCAAACCAGATGATATACAAGCTGCGAGCACTTATCAGGTTGCGTTGTTTAAAGGCGCAGCACTTAATCCTGAGCTATTTTTTAGCGGTGTTACCTTTTCAAACGT
>NZ_DCYU01000111.1:24391-60558 GCF_002331165.1 Pseudoalteromonas sp. UBA2102 | reverse complement strand
GAAGCCATTGACGAAGCATGGTGGTTACTTGATCAATATGCGCGTTTTAGAACAAGCCAGTGCTTATACCTAGATACCGATAATCAACTCTTTTCATGTAATGAGCAAAGCAATGTCACAGTGTGGAATTTTGACGATGCAAATAGCCCTTTGGCAGCAGATTATGGCCCTTCAGTATTGAGCTATTTTGACCCAGAACAAACAAACTGGGGCCCTGAAGAAACACAATATAATACAACTCAAGCACTTGGTATTGCTGATTTTGCTGATGGCAGCTCAGGTGTAATGGCGTTTTCACGCCACGCCCCTACCGAGGGGTTATTAATAACCTTAAATACACCTGCCAATGGTGATTATGCAAGTGAAGGAATGGTTTCTGATTACACCTTAGTAATGGATTTATATTGGCCAGAAGAAGGCAAAGATATTTATCGCGCTATCATGCAAGCAAACACACAAGATTACCTCACTGATGATGCCGATATGTTTATCGACCCAACCGGCGGTTATGGTAAATCAACCAGTGATAGTGGTTACTTTGGACAAACAGAGCCTGAAAACTGGCACCGAGTTGCATTTGTATTTTATACCGCCCCCAGTAATGGGGTATTTGAAGTGTACATAGACGGCGAGCTTGCTGGTGTGAAAGAAGACGGTGAAATAAATAACACCTGGGCATTAACGTCATCTGTTTTACTCTTTACAGATAACAACTTTGAAACAGTGCCCGGTTATTTAAACGCCCTTTTATATGCTGGGCGCGCCCTGACTCGAGACGAAATTAAAAGCATAGGCAGTGCACAATCAAAGCTGACATTTACCCCTACAACACGGGTATTAAACCAAGCTATTGAGCGCCATTACCAAGCAGCTCCAACCGTAACACCTAATCTTTGGCTCGAGCAGCGCAACACGTTTTTTAACAATCGCACACAAAGTGTAAACAATTAAATACAAAAAACATTACGTAACTACATTTTTAAAAGAGGTTTTATTTTTATAAAACCTCTTTTTTATTTATTTATATCAATATCTTAAACTTTAATAAACTAAAAGCATCAAGCTAATAAATGCTCGTTTACCCTAAAGCGTAAGGTATAAACCTATTGACTAAGTAAACGTCTTATTAAATTTACAGTTTGCTCAAATGCTAAATCTGCTCCCCCTCTTCCCCAAACTTAAAATCTAGTTGATTATCTAGCTCAACACGACAACAACACATAAACGCAGTAGCAATATTTATTGCAGGAGTAATAAAAATGAGTGAAGCAAATAATCCACTAGGTTTAGTTGGTATTGAGTTTACTGAATACGCAACACCTGATGCAGACTACATGGATAAAGTGTTTACTGATTTTGGTTTTTCAAAATTAAAAAATTTTAAAGGCAAAGATATTGTCTATTACAACCAAAACGACATTCACTTTTTACTAAATAACGAACGCGATGGTTTTTCTGCTGAATTTGCAAAAAGTCATGGCCCAGCAATTTGCTCTATGGGTTGGCGCGTTGAGGATGCACAGCATGCATTTGAAACAGCTGTAGCACGTGGTGCAAAACCCGCAACCGACTCAACCCATAAAGACTTACCTTACCCCGCCATTTACGGTATTGGCGATAGCCTGATTTACTTTATTGAGCAATTTGGTGATAAAGGGTCTATTTATGAGTCTGACTTTGAAGATTTATCATCACCTAATGTAGTTGAAGATAAAGGCTTTATACGTATAGATCACTTAACTAATAACGTTTACAAAGGCACTATGGAAACATGGGCAAACTTTTACAAAGACGTGTTTGGTTTTACTGAAGTACGCTATTTCGATATTAAAGGTCAAAAAACAGCGTTGCTATCGTATGCATTAAAATCACCCTGTGGCACCTTCTCAATTCCTATTAATGAAGGTAAAGGCAATGACAACAACCAAATTGACGAGTATTTAGGCGAATATAATGGCCCTGGTGTACAACATCTCGCGTTTTTAACTGACGATTTAGTTAGCTCGCTTGATAAGCTTGATAAATCGACCATTGCTACTTTAGACATTATTCCTGAATATTACGACACTATTTTTGACCGTGTGCCGTGGGTTGCAGAAGATAAAGAAAAAATTCGCGAGCATCAAATATTAGTCGATAGCCAAAGTGAAAACTGCTACCTACTACAAATTTTCTCTAAAAACCTATTTGGACCTATTTTTATAGAAATGATCCAACGTGTAGATGATGGTGGTTTTGGTGAAGGTAATTTCCAAGCATTGTTTGAGTCAATTGAGCGAGACCAAGAGCGCCGCGGCGTTTTATAACTTATTTGAGTAAATTAAAAGCAGCGATCTTCGCTGCTTTTTGTCGTTTTAATATTTAAAAAGTAGGGTGCAAGATACAAGTATGCTTAAATAAATGCATGCACCCAACATCAAACCTAAAGGATAAGTAATGAGCCAAATTAACGAAACCCACGACATTAATTTAACTAGCTGGGTAGAGTCGGCCAATATTAAAGGCTGTGACTTCCCGATTCAAAATTTACCTTTTGCAGAATTTCGTACTAAAAACACAAATGAAGAATTTAGAGGCGGGGTTGCTATTGGCGATCAGGTTATTGATTTAGCAAAATTGAGCCACTTAAACATTTTTACCGGTGATGCTAAAACAGCCCTGGATGCAGCAAGCGAATCAACACTAAATACATTTATGGGTTTAGGGGAACAATACTGGTCAGCACTGCGCTTAGCGCTTTCAAAAGCATTGCGTGAAGGCGCTAAGCAACAAAAAGAAGTGCAAAGTACCCTTATTGCTCAAGCTGATATAGAGTTTTCACTGCCGTGTCATATTGGTGATTACACCGACTTTTATACCTCAATTTACCATGCAACCGCCGTTGGTAGCTTGTTTAGACCAGACAACCCGCTTTTACCAAACTATAAATGGGTGCCGATTGGCTATCATGGCCGCTCTTCATCTATTGATGTATCGGGGCAAACGTTTCACCGCCCTAAAGGGCAAACTAAAGCGCCCGATGCAGATACCCCATCATTTGGTCCATGTAAACGCTTAGATTACGAGTTAGAGCTTGGTATTTACTTAGGCAAAGGCAATGCGCTGGGTGATGCTATCGCCATTGAAAACGCTGAAAACCATGTATTTGGTTTTTGTGTATTTAACGATTGGTCAGCACGAGATTTACAAGCGTGGGAATACCAACCATTAGGCCCGTTTTTAGCTAAAAACTTTGCATCAACCGTATCGCCTTGGATTGTCACCACTGAAGCACTTGCACCTTTTAGAACTAGCTGGACACGTGATGAAAACGATCCTCAGCCAATGCCGTACCTAGAATCTGCCGCTAATCGCGAGCAAGGTGCATTTGATATCCAAATGGATGTTAAAATTCAGACTCAAAAAATGCGTGATGAAAACCACCAACCTACGCAGGTCTCTGCCTCAAGCTTCAAACATTCATATTGGACTGTGGCGCAAATGGTGACCCATCACACTGTAAATGGCTGTAACTTTATGCCAGGTGATATGCTCGGCTCTGGCACGCAGTCAGGCCCTACACATGAAGAAGCGGGCTCTTTATTAGAGCTTTCTCGTGGTGGTAAAGAAAAAATAACCCTGAGTAATGGTGAGCAACGCAGCTTTTTAGAAGATGGCGATAACGTAATTATGCGCGGCTGGTGTGAAAAGCCAGGCTATGCCCGTATTGGCTTTGGTAGTGTAGAAAGCACAGTATTACCTGCTAAATAACTTATTGGTTATTGATATGTCCTAAATAAGCAAACACATTTGAGGACAACACATAGCAAATAAAAAAGCCACCTAGTTAAACTAGGTGGCTTTTTTCGTATCTAAAGTACGGGTTTATTAAAGGTCTTTTTCAACCTCATCAAATAGCGCAGTAATATTTTGCGCTGGCTCTTTCGTCGCTAAGCTTACAACGACAATTGCAATACTTGCTAAAATAAAGCCTGGTACAATTTCGTACATGTAACTGCTTAAGCTTTGCCCATCAATCATAAATGGTGAGTAAATCCAAAACAGAACCGTACCAGCACCTACAACCATACCTGCTAGTGCGCCTTCAAAGTTCATGCGTTTCCAGTACAGGCTAAATAAAACCAGTGGGCCAAATGCCGCACCAAAACCTGCCCATGCATTACTTACTAAGCTTAATATTGAGCTGTCTCTATCGTACGCTAAGTAAATAGCACACAAAGCGACTGCTGCTACACTAATACGTCCTACAGTAACAAGCTCTGTGTCGCTTGCTTCTTTGCGTAAAAACGTTTTGTAAAAATCTTCAGTTAACGAACTTGAGCTAACAAGTAACTGCGAAGAAATTGTACTCATGATTGCAGCTAAAATAGCCGCCAATAAGAAACCTGCAATTAATGGGTGGAATAATAACTCAGAAAGAATTAAGAAAATGGTTTCTGGGTCTTCAACAACAATGTTGTTTTCGTAAGTGTACGCGGCACCAAATAAACCAGTACCCACAGCACCAATGGCTGCAACTATCATCCATGTCATACCAATACGGCGAGCCGTTGGCATATCTTTTACGCTACGCACCGACATAAAACGTACAATAATATGAGGTTGACCAAAGTAGCCTAAGCCCCATGCCATTGCCGAAATAATCCCTAATGCAGAGCCTGCACCTATCCAATTAAGCATATCGGGGTTAACGCTATGAAGTGTTGACTCTAGCGGTTGATCTAATAAAGAGTAAGCAACGGTCGGTACCAGTATCAAGGCAATAAACATAATACAGCCTTGCACAAAGTCAGTTAAGCTAACTGCTAAGAAGCCACCAAATAAGGTATATAAAACAACAACACCAGTGGTGATGTATAAACCCATTTCGTAACTTAAGCCAAACGAGCTTTCAAACAATTTACCGCCTGCTACAACACCTGATGATGTATAAAGCGTAAAGAACACAATAATTACTACCGCAGAAACTACACGTAAAAGGTTTGATTTATCATTAAAACGATTAGAGAAGTAGTCTGGGATTGTGATTGAGTCGTTTGCTTTTTCAGTGTAAACACGCAAACGAGGCGCAACTAAAAAGTAGTTTAACCACGCACCAATAACCAAGCCTATTGCTATCCATGTGCTACTAAAGCCAGTAACGAACATAGCGCCAGGTAAGCCCATTAAAATCCAACCACTCATATCCGATGCGCCAGCAGATAATGCTGCAACACTTGGAGATAAGCTACGTCCACCTAGCATATAACCCGAAACATCACTTGTAGACTGTTTGTATGCATAAAGTCCAATGCCAAGCATGACTATAAAATACAATGCCAGTGAAATAATCATTCCTGTTTCCAAATTCGCCTCCACAAAGTTGTATAAAACAGGCTTTTAATCCTAATAATGACTCTTAAAATATTATAATAAAGACACTATTGGGGTAAAAACCATCCGTCTTGACTATACCATGCTTAAAGGTGATAACTCCAACTTGTTACACTGAAGTGAACAAAAAACAGCCGGATTGACTATTTAACCCTCAAACACCCGATATACGGTAAATTTATTTACATATATAGCTAATATTTAATAACAATTCATTAAATCAATAATAATTACCTAATGCTATTTCGAACGTTTTGCCATATATTATAACCATTACTAATAATTATTATTTTGTACGGAACTATTTATGTATTTTTATGCTGCACGCCAACCTATTTTAGACCGCGAAAAGGAGCTTGTTGGATACGAGTTATTATTTCGTGATGGCGTTGATAATGTATTTCCAGACATAGACGGTGACGAAGCAACAACGAAGCTAATCGAAGGGAGTCAGTTTAATTTTGGCTTAGAAGATTTAACTGGCAACAAACCCGCCTATATTAACTTTACCCTAGAAACCTTACTTAAAGGTTACCCTACTATGTTAGGGAAAGAGACGGTCGTTGTAGAAATCCTTGAAACAGTGCAACCAGGTAAGCGCTTACTGGCTATTGTTAAAGATTTAAAAGAAAAAGGCTACACCCTAGCGCTTGATGATTACATTCACCAACCAGTATGGCGCCATTTTTACCCATTTATCGATATTTTAAAAATAGACTTTTTAACCACTGATGAAAGTGCAATAAAAACCATAATTAACGATATTAAAGCCTATCCACACATCAAGCTTTTAGCTGAAAAAGTAGAAACCTATGAAGCTTATAATTTAGCTCTAGAGCTTGGGTTTGAATATTTTCAGGGGTTCTTTTTTTCAAAGCCTGAAATGGTACAAAGTAAAGCACTACCGCCATCAGAAATGGCATTAGCAGAGCTGCTTTACGAAACCTCATCTGTTGAAATGGATCTTAAAAAGATAACCGATGTGTTTGAACGTGACGTAAATCTATCATACAAGTTATTGCGTTATTCAAACTCAGCTGCGTTTGCGCGCAGAGCCGAAATAAACACAATCAAACAAGCACTCATCGTCCTTGGCGCTAACGAAATTAAAAAGCTGTTATCTTTGTTATTTGCAGCGCAAGTTTCTGCCGATAAACCTGTTGAGCTAATTAGGCTTTCGCTAACACGTGCACGATTTGGCGAACTACTTGCTATTTCACACGGGCAGTTTAAAGATACCGGTATGGCCTTTTTAACTGGCATGATGTCGCTTATGGACGCCATTTTAGATGAAACCATGGAAAGCGTTATGCAAAAGCTCCCGCTGTCTGCAGAGATAAAAGCTGCGCTATTGAATGACGAAGGCCTGCTTGCTCAGTATCTAAACTTGGTTAAGTTTTATGAGCACGCAGATTGGGAAGCCGCCAACGAAATTGCTAAACAATTAAATTTAGGCGAAGAAGTTGCCAACGCATACCATGACGCCTTAACCTGGGTTAATGAGCAAATGCAGCTGATGGTTAAAGAATAATAAACATTAGAGCTTATTTAAGCTCAAAATACACATAAAAAAATGCCAGCAATTGCTGGCATTTTTTATAGCTGTTATTTATAGGCTTTCTAAGAAGTCTTCATCAAAGTCTTCAGGCTCTTCTTTGATTGGTGGATTGCCGTCGTATAGCTCATAAAGCTGACGCTGAAAGTATATGTCTTTAACAAATAAATACGGGTCGAGTGAATCATTAAGTAAGCCTTCTTGCGGGATAAGTGAAGCACGAGCTTCGACCGCTTTAAGCGCAAAAACTAAAATAGTTTGAGGCGTAGTCAGAGCGATTTCTGGTAACACAAAGTTATCAACTACATCGCCTGTTAAGTTACGTGCTGTAGTCGGCCCCATTGCTGGCAGCATAATATATGCGCCATCGCCAACGCCCCACACGCCCAATGTTTGGCCAAAGTCTTCATCTACCAGCTCAAGTCCAAGTGAACTTGCAACATCAAAAATACCAAATACACCTACCGTAGAGTTAACTAAAAAACGCGCTAAACTCACGCCTGCGTTGCCTGCTTTACCTTGTAGCCCTGCGTTTATCATATCAACGGGCGCACTAATATTATCGGTAAAGTTAACAATCCCATTGCGTACAGGCACAGGGGTCACTTCTACATACCCTACAGCCACAGGGCGTAAAATATAAGCATCAAGAATATCCATATTAAAGTCGTACAATGGACGGTTAATGCTTTGTAGCGGATCGCGCTCATCAATTTTGTTTTCTGGTACTTGTGCACATCCGGCTAGCACCAATAAACATAAAAAAGTAAAACTATGCTTTAACATCTAATGTCCTTAAGGTATTAATGTATCAATTTGAAGTTGGTAGTCACTTACGTTTTCACGTTGTAGTGTCTCAGAGTGACCCTCTAACTCACCACTACTTGGCATAACTGACTCATCGATTGAGATCCGCGCTGTGATCACAATATCTTTAGCACTTGATAAGTTTAACCCATCAACCATTGCATTAGCATCAGTGAGTTGCACTGTTAGCGGAAAGCTGTATTCATTTAGTTTAACAACCGCTAATGGCATAGGAGAGCCTTGAGCAGCCTTGGCAAAAATAAATAAAGTCCCCTGCTGAGGCTGCTTATCGAAAAGCTCATCCGCTAAGCTCACAGTAACACTAATAGCACTATTAGCAGAGACCGGCATTACAGAGCCCTCATTTTGCATTTGTTGCTCTATATCGGAAATACGCTGCGCTATCATTGAATAACGCGTATCGCTTTTATCCATGCTTGCCAGTAATACTTCAAACGCCGCTTTGGCTTGCGGCCAGTCCTTGCGCTCATAGGCAATAAGCGCTAATAAAGAAATAGCATCAAGGTTTGTTGGTTCAACCTTTAGCACTTTAGATAGCATACCCGCTGCACGCGTCATGTTCTCTTCACTGCCTTCAAGCAGTAAAACTTGGCTGTAGCTAATGAGTACTTGCATGTTGTCTGGGTTCATTCGAAGGGCTTTATCAAACGATTGCTGCGCCATATCAAATTCGTTTAACGACATAGCCACACGTCCAAGCAGCATCCACGCAACTTCGTCATCGCCTGACTCACTAAGCTTAGTGCGCAGCGCTAGAGCAAACGCTTGCAACTCGTTTTTAGTTAGAGGCTCACCTTTTTGCATTACCGCACGCTCGCCATAATCTGCAAGGTTATCCATTGCATCATACCACGCTGCTATTTGCTGCTGGCTCCCTGTAAAGGTGTAAAAAACACCGGTGAGGGCTAATAAAAATGCTGCGCCTGTTAAAGCAAAAATACGGTTATTACCTTTGCTATTAAGCGATTTTTCTGGTGAAAGCTCGTTCAATAAACGACGTTTTAGCTCAATAACCGATTCACTGTGGCTTTGCGCATCAATACGTTGATTGTCTAAGTCGTTTTGCAGCTCAAGTAAACGCTGCTCGTAAATGCTGATCAATTCTGCATTAGCATTGTGAGTAATGGTTTGCACGCGCTCTTTTTTTAAAAAAGGCAACATAATAAAAGCTAGTGCAATTAGTGTGAGTAAAGTAAAACACGCCCACATTAGAATCATTAATTTTGCTCCTGACGTTTATTTTCTGCAATTAACTTAGCAAGTTTTGCTTCATCATCGCTGTTCCAGGTTTGCTTAACTGACGCCTTACGCTGGCGAATTACAATAAAACCAAAACCCAAAATAACAATAAGCACAGGTAAAACCCAAAGTACTAATGTGGCCGGTGTTACAGGCGGATCGTAATGAACAAAATAACCGTATCTGTCTATCATGTAATCGATTACTTCGTCTTTTGTTTTACCTTCTTTTACCAGCGCGAGTACCTTGTCGCGTAAATCTTTTGCAACAATGGCATCAGAGTCTGCAATATTTTGGTTTTGACATTTAGGGCACCTGAGCTCTTTGGTTAACTCTTCAAAGCGCACAGCTTGTTGGTTATTGTCAAACTGGTAGCGATCTTGCTCGGCATACACTGCCATACTTATAAAAAAGCTCAGGGTTAATAAAAACACTCGCATTAATTTAGCTCCTGCATAACAGGGGCAAATTTAGCACGCCATACGCGCGGGTTTAGATCCCCTGTATGGTGTAATAAAATTTTACCCGTTTTATCCACTAAAAATGTTTCAGGGGCACCTGATACACCTAAATCAAGTGACAAGGTACGGTGCAAGTCTAAAATATTAAATTGGTATGGGTCGCCAGCACGGCTGAGCATATCGCTCACATCGGTGCGCAAAGCCTGCATATCAAATGGGCCATCAAAATCGGCATCGTACCCTTGTACATAGTACAAACCAATAATTTTTACGCCTTGCTCGCGTAGCTTAGTTAAATACCCTAGTTCAACTAAACATGTAGGGCACCAAGTCCCCCATACATTAAGTAAATAAACTTCGCCTTTTAGGCTTTCATCTGTCCAGCGCTTATCATCTTGCATTAAATCAGGCAGGTTAAACGCAGGCATCGTTTGGCCTAGTCGTCCGGTTTGAATTTCACGCGGGTTGGCAAACAAACCTTGATACAAAAATACACATAAAAATATGAATATTAATAACGGTGCTAAAGCTAAAATTTTACGGTTCATTACGCATTCTCCAACGCTTTTTTGCGTGTACTTGCTGATGTACGGTAGCGTTTATCGAATAAAATCATAAACCCTGCAAGCGATATAAGTACACCGCCTATCCACATCCAACGCACGAACGGTTTGTGATAAATACGCAGTGACCATGCCCCTTTACTTAATTGCTCACCGAGCGCTAAATATAGGTCGCGAGTAAAGCCGGCATCAATTGCCGCTTCGGTCATAAATTGCATACCAATATCGTATTTGCGTTTTTCTGCATGTAACTCAGTCACTAGCTTATCGTTATTGAATACCGACACTACACCAGCATGCCCACTGTAGTTAGGGCCGCGTATTGATTTAACGCCATCAAATCGGTATTCGTATTGGTTAAGCGTGACAATATCGCCTTGCTTCATAGAAACATCACGCTCCACCGAGTACGCCGAAGTAAGTGTTACGCCAGCAATAACAAATGCTAAACCAACGTGACCTAGCACCATTGCCCAGTAGCTAATGCCTAAACGTTTAATGCCTTCTTTTAGCGTTCCGTGAACCGACGCCTTGGCGTATAAATCTATAGCAGTTGAGACTGCAACCCATACACCTAATGTGGTTGCTAATAATGTAAGTGGTTTTACGACATCGTAGCTTGAGAACAACCACGCACAGGTAATAACAACACTTATTAACACACCTATTAATACTTTATTTTGTAGTACAGCCCACTTGTTTTGTTTCCAACGAAGAAAAGGCCCTATTCCCATTAATATGGCAAATGGTACTAATAAAATGGCAAACATTTTATTAAAGAACGGTTCGCCAATAGAAATACTGCCTAGGCCCATTTCTTTATGCACCATAGGTAACAAAGTACCTAAAAGAACAATTAATGTGGCTACCACTAAAAAGATGTTGTTAAGCCATAAGGCCACTTCGCGTGATACAAACTTGTAACGGCCTTCGCTTTTAACTTGTGATACGCGCAGCGCATACAGCGATAAACCGCCGCCAACAACAATGCCTAAAAATGCTAGAATAAATAAACCTCTATCGGGGTCAGTGGCAAATGCATGCACCGATACAATAATGCCTGAGCGAACAATAAAGGTGCCTAATAAGCTTAGGGAAAATGCAGCGATGGCAAGCAGCACAGTCCACGATTTAAATACACCGCGCTTTTCTGTCACGCTCAAAGAGTGCAATAAAGCCGTAGCAACTAGCCAGGGCATAAGCGATGCGTTTTCTACCGGATCCCAAAACCACCAGCCACCCCAGCCAAGCTCAGAGTAAGCCCACCAGCTGCCTATGGTTATTCCTAAACTTAAAAAGCCCCAAGCAGTCATCGTCCATGGGCGAGACCATTTAGCCCAGGTGTTATCAAGTTTACCTGTTAAAAGTGCTGCAATAGCAAATGAAAACGCAACCGATAACCCCACATATCCCATATACAGTAATGGCGGATGAATGATCATACCTGGGTCTTGTAGTAGCGGATTTAAATCACGCCCTTCAACAGGGAAATACGGCAGTAAGCGTTCAAATGGGCTTGAAAGCAGTAGTGTGTACATCATAAAACCGACACCTAAAAAGCCAAGCACACCTAAAACACGTGCACGCAACACCCAAGGTAGCGATTTAGAACGCATAGCAACTACGGCGGTCCACCCAGCTTGCATTACAAGCCACAGTAAAATAGCGCCTTCGTGCCCACCCCACGTAGAGGTAATTTTATAATACCAAGGCAACGTACTACTTGAATGGTACGCCACATAAGATACCGTAAAGTCATCTGTTAAGCTGGCATAGATAAGCGCAGCAAACGAGAGAAGTACAAAAGCAAATTGCCCAACGGCTAAAGACGGGGCCGCACGCATTAAACGAAGATTACCGGTATGCGCGCCCCACAGCGGAAAAATACACAGTAAAACGCTTAGCACCATGGCAAGCGTTAAAGAAAAATAACCAAGTTCTGGGATCATATTAGCTACCGCTATCTAGGTTGTATTTTGGTTTTTCGTGTTTAATTCCTTTTACGGCTTCTGCTACTTCTGCTGGCATGTATTCTTCATCATGCTTAGCCAGTACTTCAAAAGCTTCAATCACGTTTGGTTCTACAAGCACACCTTGCGCTACAATACCTTGGCCTTCGCGAAATAAGTCAGGCAAAATGCCTTGGTATTTAATTGTTACCAATGGCCCAGTATCAATCAGTTTAAAGCTGACTTCTAAACTTTGTTCATTTCGAACGACAGAACCCGGCACAACCATACCGCCAATACGCAACTTTTGCCCTATTTGCGGTTTTTCTTTATCTGGGCCTTTGCCGTCTATTAGCTCGCTTGGTGTATAAAATAAGTTTATGTTTTCTTGTAGTGCATAAAGCACTAGGCCTACAGAGGCACCAATACCAAACAGTACTGCAATAATTACCAATAGGCGTTTTTTACGTCTTGGGTTCATGAGATTTGTTCCTGCTTCGCTTTTTTAATTCGCGCTTCACGCGCAACTTGCTGCTCTACTGAGGCCATAATACGTTTTGTATCACGTAAAGAGCTAAATAAAATGCCCAACAAAATTAAGGCGCATGTACCAAATGAAAGCCACACGTAAAACCCGTAGCCTCCCATTGCAATAAAATCAGAAAAAGAGTCAAACTGCATAATTTACCCCTTACTTAACAAGGCTCGAACCCAAGGTCGATGCTTTTCACGTTGTAATATTTCATTTTTAAGGCGAATTAACGTTACAGTGCCCACAAACGCTGCAAACGCTAAAATATTTACCATAAGCGGCCAAAACATACTTGGGTCAATGGCTTTTGTATCAAGCTTTGTGATTGTTGCGCCTTGGTGCAGGGTGTTCCACCACTCTACGGAGTAGTGAATAACAGGTAAATTAATTACCCCTACAATGGCTAAAATAGACGCTGCGCGCCCTGCTGATTTTTTATCTTCAAAGGCATGATAAAGCGACAGCACGCCTAAGTATAAAAACAATAAAATAAGTTCAGAGGTTAAACGTGCATCCCATACCCACCAAGCACCCCACATAGGTTTACCCCATGCAGCGCCGGTAATTAAGGCAATAGCTGTAACACATGCTCCCACCGGGGCAATAGCAATTACAGCAAGCTCAGCGTTACGTAATTGCCACACTAAAGCGACAATAGCTGCTATAGCCATAGAAGAGTATGCGCCCATAGACAAAATAGCCGATGGAACATGAATGAAAATAATACGGTAGCTGTCTTTTTGTTGATAATCAGCCGGTGCAAAACCTAAGCCCCAAATCCAACCAACAAGCATACTTATAACCGTAACAACGGCAAAATAAGGCAGTAACGTATTACATAATTGATATGCGCGCTCTGCTTTTGCGTAGGGATGTAACCACTTCCACATATTAACTTACACTCACTTTTAATGCTGACGATATGGCGATGGGTGCGCACATAATAGCAACTACTAACATGGCCCCAAGAATGGCAAGCTGCCCGCTATAATCCAGCGACATAGTACTGGTATCAATGGCTGACGTTGCAAAAATTAAAACAGGAATATACAAAGGCAACACTAATAGGCTCATTAAAATGCCGCCTTTTTGTAATCCCACTGTAAGGCCAGCCCCAATTGCACCAATAAAGCTTAATAATGGCGTGCCTAATAATAATGTTAATACGGTCGCTAACAGCGCAGAGCTCTCTAAATTAAGCAATAAAGCAAATAACGGTGTCATTAATACTAATGGTAAACCGGTAACAACCCAATGCGCCGCGACTTTAGCCAACACGGTGAGTGATAGCGGGTACGATGAAGCAATTAACTGCTCTAACGAGCCATCGTTATAGTCGTCTCTGAATAATTTATCGAGTCCAAGCATGGTAGAGAGCAAAGCTGCTACCCAAATAATACCTGGCGCCATTCTGTTTAATAGACCGGGCTCTGGGCCAATTGCTAACGGAAATAAAGAAATAACAATGAGAAAAAACAAGATAGGATTAATAATTTCAGCGCGCTGGCGAAACGCAAGCTTTACATCTTTACTAAATACCGCACTAAACAGCAGCCAATATGAATGTTGACGAGTCATCAGTAACGATACTCCAAGGTCACCGTTTGTAGATTTTCAAACTGTGTTGTTAAATCTTGATGGGTTGTTAGTAAAATAGCGCCACCACTTTTTAAATGCTCAGAAAAACGTTGTTGTAAAAATGCAACGCCATTTTTATCAAGTGCAGTAAAGGGTTCATCAAGCACCCATAGTTTTGCATCGCTTAACCATAATCGCACTAAAGCGACACGACGCTGCTGCCCTGCAGAGAGCATTCTTACCGGCACATCTTCAAGGCCCACTAAGCCAAGCTTAGCTAAAATTGGATATAAGTCGGGCTCATTTGTATAGCCGTTAATGTGTAACCAATGGCGTACGTTTTCCAGTGCGCTGAGCTGCACATTGACACCGGTTTTATGGCCTATAAATAGCAGGTCTGTGGCGTACTCTTCATAATGCTTGGTAATAGCTTGCTGGTTATAAAAAATAGCGCCTTCATCAGGCACACTAAAGCCTGCGACAATACGCAATAATGATGTTTTGCCAGCCCCGTTAGGACCCGCTAATTGCATGATTTGACCGCTATTTAGGCTAAAATTAAGATCCGCAAACAAACAACGTTCTTGCTTGATGCAGGTGACGGACTTAATGTGTAACAAGATGACGTTTCTCTATGCCAAAAATTAGGCGTTAGTCTACCATAATGATAGGGTAATACGAATATTGCTTTAAAATCGATTCACGAAAATTAGCGAAAACTTGATTTAAAATAATGAATAATCCAACGCAAATCACATTATCTAATTCATTGGTTAATAACCAAAGCGCCCCGAGCACTTCGCACGAATTAGTACAATTACCCGAGCAGGTACTTGCGGCTAAAAATATTCAGTTTTCAAAAGGCTCAATTACACTCGATGTTTTAATTGATAAACACTGGCAAACACTACGCTTAGGCATAACGCATGCCCCTCAAAATACAGACAAAATAGCAAGTGCTAACATACAGCTCAGCGCTGATGGAAAGCAGCTAAATATTACTCCTAACAATACCAATATTACACTTAACAACGCATCACAACTGCAGCGTTTTTTAAATTATGTTAGTACCGGTAGTGAAATACAAAGTAAACCCTTGCCAGTCAATGTACAGCTTTCGCCGTCACCGCAGCTTATGATACCTAGCCTTAATGCCAGTATCGCAATTAACAAAGAAACCGCACAGCTGTTAAATACCGAGCAGCCATTACAGGTACTTATTAATACAACCAATAAAGGCGCACAAATAAATGTTATTAACCGCTTTGCTGACACCGTTCATACTCAAACTCTCAGCCAACATAAAATTTCGCAGCTATTAACTAACTTACTGCCCAGCGCGCAACTACAAGCAACGCCTAAATTAGCTATTATTTCGCACCCTCAGCATAGCGGCTCGTTCACAACCCCGATAACCAAGAAACAGCTTAGTGAATTGCCTAGCAAGCCCGTGGCAGTAAATATTACCAATCAAGCAGATAAGCTGCTCATTAAAACTAACTTACCTAAAATGCAGGTCGCACTTAATAACTCATTTAGTAAACCCTTTACCGACTTGGTTTTATCACAGCAGCAAAATGCAGCCAGTACCCCCGCTGATAAAACAAGCCCGCAGTTAAGTGCACAAAGCCCTATAAAGTCATGGCTACAAAGTAGCTTTAGCGATTTAAAAACGCGAATTAACGATGCCGTTAAATACTTTGAAAACAAACCCTTTGCGAGTAAAACGTCACCTTTGCAGGCTCAACAAGCTAAGCTTGATGTAAATAAAACGCCGACACCAATAAACACGCTAACAAACCCTACTTTAAGCAAGCTAAATATAACCGCAGAAGTTGCTAATCATTCTTTTACCCCTAACAGCCCTTTAGCTAAACACTTTGCGCAGCTTCCTCCTTTAGTGCAAATAACCCAGCAATTAAAGGCGAGTGTGACGTTATGGCAATCAGCAAACAATAAAGCTCAGCCTCAAGCAGTGAGCGCCCAACCAACAAATGTACGTACGCAAGGCAACTCTTCTGCGCCGCTGAGTTTAAAAACACTACATGCCACAACTTCACAGGTAAATACTCCCAATCAACCCAGTTTGTCTCACTCACTTTTTAACACAGCTGTAAGTCAGCAGTTACAACCAACAGAAGCTAAACTTTTAACCTCGCTTTTAAATTTGCCAACAGAGAGTGAGCGCCCAAATAGTGCTTCCAACCCTAAAACATTGTTGAGTAGCCAAATTACTGACATAGCAAGTAAAGCTACACAAAATACACCTGATCTTACGCGTTTAGTGAATCAAGCTTTTAATAGAATGGTCTCCAGTACTAATGTGCACCCAGCCACCATACAACGAGAGCTTTTAAGTACCTTACAACCGCTTACTACGCCAAACGACACACTACAAAGTAGCTTTACAAAAGGGCTTGAGCAACTTGCGGTTACTATTTTAGCGGCGCCAATAATAAGCCAATCAAGTACTTCGCTAACGTTTAATAACCACACAGGCGTGGATGCCCTACTTAATGTGCTTTTACCTACTTTTAAAGTAGGTAATGGCGCGGATAAACTATTAGAGCAACTTCAACAAACACAAATACAAGAGCTTGCCCCAGAGCTGCTACAAGTTAAAAATACCCTTAGCCAAGTACAAGTAACTACGCCAAACCAACAAAGCGACACAAACCCGCTAGCACAGTTTTTATTTCCGATGAAACTTCCGCCTGAAGCGGGACAAACAGAGATAACCTTAGGGCAATATAAAAAAGCCAGTGTAGATAAAACCGAAAAAAACGTGTGGTTTGTTAGATTAAATTTTGATTATGCACAGCAAGGGCAATTACAAATAGTGGCTGAGCTTATGGACAAAGCGCTCGATTGCCAGCTGCTTGCCTCTAGCCAAGAAGTAAGTGCAATTGCACACCCTCACTTAGATAGCCTCAGGGCTAAATTAGCTCAGCATGGCTTGCAAGTAGGCGAGCTAAACTTAAAACGCGGAGATGCTAGTCATCAAGCGTTTTATCAATCGCATGCCATTATAAATATTAAGGTTTAACATGACTGACACCTCTAATTTAGCAGCAAATAATAAATCCGCGATTGGCCTGTTGTATGAAGCAGGAAGCACCCCCGCGGTAAGTGTAAAAGGGTTTGGCGAGTTGGCCGATGAAATAATCGCAGCAGCGAAACAAAAAGGCATTATGATCCACCAAGATGAAGCACTTGCTAAAACACTCTCACACTTAGAATTGGGAGAGGAAATACCTAAAGAGCTTTATTATGTTATTGCTGAATTGATTGCTTTTTCGTACGTGCTTCGTGGGCAGTTCCCACCTGGCTGGCAAGACTTTCAAGGTAAGCTAAATGTAAAGGCATAACTAGGTGGATAAATTATATCTCCCCATTTATTAAGTATTACTGCGCATTGGTATTGTGTAGTTAAAAGCAAAAAAGACGCTAGGCGTCTTTTTGTTTATGTAACGAAAATAATAGTTCAGCCTCAGCCCTAGGAAGCTCGCACTCGCGTATCACCTCATCTAAATCTGCGCCAAGCTCAACCATTTTAACAGCACGAGAATATATTTTTGCGTCTGGGTCATCATATTTTTGGGCAGCTTGTTGTTGCATCAACTCTTGATTTTGTTGCTCAACTTCAAGTACGCGCTTACCAATACTTAAAAGCCCTGTTCTGAGCTCAGACACTTCACTGCGTAATATATGTGTTTGCTCTGAGGTATCTTTTAATTGCTGTGATACCGCATTAAGCTCCGCCGACTGTTTATTTTTTAATGCAACAATTAGCGACAGGGATATTAAACCTATCCCTAGCGCTGCTATTGCGATACTGAGTAACAACATAATTTTAGTGGTAAAGCTTAAATATCGCTTAACTCATCCCATTCGTCATCGCTAAGTAATTTATTTAAATCGACTAAAATAAGTAATTCGTTATCGCGGTTACATACACCTTGGATAAACTTAGCGCTTTCTTCGGTACCAACATTTGGGGCGCTGTCTATTTCAGAGCTGCGTAAATACACAACTTCAGAAACACTATCAGCTAAAATACCAATTACTTGCTCTTCTGCTTCAATAATTAAAATGCGAGAGTTATCAGTTGCATCTGCAGCAGGCAAACCAAAGCGTGCACGAGTATCAATAACAGTGACTACGTTACCACGTAAATTTATAATGCCAATAACGTATGAAGGTGCTCCAGGTACTGGGGCAATTTCGGTATAACGTAAAATTTCTTGCACCTGCATTACGTTGACGCCATACGTTTCTTCTTCAAGCTTAAACGTTACCCACTGTAAAATTTCATCGTTGTTATCTGCGTTTTTATTCGCTGATAATAGTCTATCTTCGCTCATGCTGTTACCCCGTAATGGTCGTTACTACTGACGGCTATCTAAGCCTTTTTCTAATAGTGCATTTAAATTATCTACATCTATTAAAGCACACATTTTTTCTTTAATAACACCGGCAAGCCAAGGGCGTTTGCCACTGTTTTTTCGCCATTTTACATCTTCTTTACTCAATGTAATGTTATTTATTAACTTTTCAGCCAATAAACCCCAGTTGCTATCGCCTAGGGTTATTAAATACTGATAATTAAGAGAGGCCTCTAACTTTTCATCGTACTTTTCAGGCATTACCCAACGTGCAGTATCAACTACGTTTAGCTTTTCATCTCTATTAAGCATAACGCCTTTAAACCACTTTGGCTTACCAAATAAATGATTTACTTCACCTAATTGATGAATTCCTCCAAGCGCTTTCAAAGGAACAGCCAATGTTAAACCAGCCACTTCAAAAAACAGAGCCTGAAATTCACCTTCAAAGTAATCTTCTTGGCTATGTAATAAAGGAGCAGGTTCTGTACTTAACTGGGTTTGCACCTCAGGTGTCTCTAATGGCTCAGGCTCAATAGGTGCAGGTGGCGAAATAGTGGCGTCAGCCTCGCTATTACTCTCTTTTACTTGCTCAGAATAAAGCTGCTCGGTTACTTTTAATTGCGCTTTGGGCTTTAAAAGTACTTCGTCGTTTTGTAAGGCACTAGGTACTTGCTCAAGTAGCTTTGCTACAGGCTCAAGGTTTTCCTCAGGTTCGTCTTCGCATAATAGCGCCCCTAAGTATTGAGTCATTACTTTTTCATTAGCAAATAATTGCTTACTCATTCATTAACCTTGTCCAATTAAATAATCTAATAACGCTTTATAAGCGTAAACCCCACGTGAACGTGGGCAAAACTCTATGGGCACCTTTTGTGCAAGGCTTGCATCTCTAAACTTTGTATCAACGGGGATCACCCCTGGCCATACTTTATCTTTATATGTATTTTGCAACGTTTTGTAGGCTTCAAGCGACGCTTTAGTGCGCTTATCATACATAGTAGGGATTATAGTATATTGGTACTGTTTCGCTTGAGAGCTTTGCATTAATTCCATAGTGCGCATCATTCTATCAAGCCCTTTGAGCGCCAAAAACTCAGTTTGCACAGGCACTAAAATACGTTCGCTGGCGGCTAATGCGTTCACCATTAAAACACCTAAAACGGGCGGGCAATCAAGCAGCGCATAATCGTAATGTTCACTAATTTTTGCAAGTGTTTTTTTTAAAATTAAGCCCATTCCCGTTTTATTGCCCATGCTTCTATCGAGGGTTGCTATAGCCATCGTCGCGGGCAATATATCCAGGTTTTCCATGGTAGAGGGGCACAATGCTTGAAGTATTTCTTCACTTTGCATTGAGGTGCCGCGAGCAAAAATATCGTACACACTGACTTCTAAATCTTCAGAATCAATACCAAAATAGTACGTTAGTGAGGCGTGAGGGTCGGTATCAATGAGTAATACGCGTTTACCTTGCAAGGCCAAAATACCAGCAAGACTGACAGCCGTTGTGGTTTTACCTACACCGCCCTTTTGATTTGCTACTGTCCAAATCTTCACATTAAGTCCTAATTACTGTTCATTGCGCGTGGTGATTCTGATGCCACCATGAGGTAAACGAATTATTTTAATAGAGTTATCATCAGAGGGAAGTTCCACCTCTGGCTCAGGCGCAGCTTGTTGCACTTGCTCATCAGGCTCAGCTTCATTTTCGGTGGTTTGTTGTACTAAGCCATACTTAGAAAGCGCAATAACAACTTTACGATTCTCTGCTCGACCCGCTGCGGTGTCGTTATCGGCAAAAGGTGAGTATTGCCCATACCCCTCGATTGCCATTCTAGCTGGGTTAATTCCTAACGCTTCTAATTCAACTAAAATAGAGGTCGCCCGTGCAACTGACAACTCCCAGTTAGAGCGAAACATTTCATTGCGAATACTTTCGTTATCTGTGTAACCTCTTACCCTTATGTAGTTATCTACTGGGGCAATAATATCTTTTACAATTTTTACGACTTGTTTTGCTCGCGCGTGGGCCACAGAGCTACCACTTGAGAAGAGCATTCCTGAACTTAGCTCAATAATAAGCCAATCTTGGTTGAGCTCTAAACTTGCTTCTCCATCACGAATTTCATCAATAAGTGCTGAATGTAATTTAGTTAACAGACTATCGAGTGGTTTACCTAAATGTTTTTGTTTTATATTGCTGGTATCACTATGTCCATCTAGCAGCTCTGGGCCAGACTCCTGTTTTTGAATGCTCTCACCGTACAATAACTCTTGCTCTGGGGTAACACGGTCAGTAAGTAGCCCTTCACCAGTAACGCCCTCACCTTGTTGCGATTGCTGCCTTGCTGATTTGTCAAAAACCTGTTCTAGGGAGTCTGAGAGGATTTGAAAACTTTCTTCTTTATTTATGGCAATGGCATACATAACCACAAAAAAGGCAAACATAATGGTCATATAATCAGCATAAGAGACTAACCAACGTTCTGTATGTTGATTTTTTTCAGCTGATTGACGTAAGCGCCGGCGTAACATAAAAGTTACTCTACCACGACATTGGGGCGCTCTGTGCGATAAGCTTCAAGCTTTAATTCTATGTTTATAGGACTTTCGCCAAGGCTTATAGCAATCACCCCTTCGGCCATCATTTCATGGTAAAGCATTTTTTGATCTACTCGCTGCTTAAGCTTATTGGCCATAGGTAAAAATAATAAGTTAGCTAAACCCACCCCATATATTGTTGCAATAAATGCGGTGGCGACCCCTGCACCTAGCTTTTGAGGGTCGGTAATAAATGACATTGCTTGAATAAGGCCAAGTACAGCCCCTAAAATACCTATAGTTGGGCTATATCCGCCCATGGCTTCGTACACTTTACTTGCTTCAAGTAAGCGGTCTCGTTCAAGCATTAAATCTATTTCTAATGTGTCGCGTAACTTTTGCTCCGAACACCCATCTACTAGTAAACTAAGCCCTTTTGCTGCATAAGGATCTGGGTGACTAAGTGCCTCTTTTTCAAGCGCTAAGTACCCTTCCTGACGAGCTTTATGCGACCACGTTTTAATTTGCTCTATGGCTTGCTCAATATTGTACTGGGGTGAAAAAAACACCCAATGGCTCATGCTTAGCGTTTTTTTAAAGGTGCTTATGGCCGTTTGCAACATAACAGCCCCTAAGGTGCCGCCAAGTACAATAATAAGTGCAGGGCCATTAAATAACGCCGTGACAACGCCCCCCTCTAAAGAGTAACCAATCGCTATAGCGCTCAGCGCAATGATTAACCCTAAAACAGAGAGCTTATCCACAACCAGTCTCTCTTTTTATTCTTGCTGCTACGTCGTTTAACGCTAAATGCTCAGAGGCAAGCCCAGCGTTGGCAATAGCTTGAGGCATACCGTATACAACACAGCTTTTTTCATCTTGCGCCCAAATTGTTGCGCCAGATTGCTTAAGCATTCGCGCGCCATCACGTCCATCAGCGCCCATGCCGGTTAAAACAATAGCAAGTACATCTCCTTGGTAGCTTTTGGCAACACTTGCAAAAGTCACATCAACGCTTGGTTTGTAGCTTATACGTTCACTATTATCTTCAAATACACGCAACGTTTTGTTACCACTTCGCCCCTCTACCATCATTTGCTGTCCACCTGGGGCTAAGTAGGCTGTGCCGGCTTCTAGTCTGTCACCTTGTTGCGCTTCTTTAACGCGTATTTTGCAAAGGCTATTTAAACGTGCCGCAAACGCAGGCGTAAATGCCGCCGGCATGTGCTGAATTAACAAAATAGGGTGTGCAAAGTTAGCAGGTAATTGGGTTAATATAGTTTGTAAAGCAACTGGCCCGCCAGTTGAAGTGCCAATAGCCACTATTTGATAGTGTTTACCGCTGGCACGCGTGGGCATACTGGATGTAGTTGTTGTCTGCACTGGGGCAGCACGTTGAAAGCTTCTATCAGGTTGTTTAAGCGATGAGCTTGTTGTGGCAAGTTTGCTTGCAGATGGAGCAGTAGTCTTACTTGATGTTAATGGCCTAACAGGGCGCGGTGCACGCCTGCGACCAATTTCCTTCACTTTAGCTTGCAATAACTTAATTGCATCTTCGTTATTTCGTGCAATGTCTTCAAACTTTTTCGGTAAAAAGTCCATAGCTCCGGCATCAAGTGCATCTAAAGTTGCGGTTGCACCGTCGCGAGTTAATGAAGAAAACATAAGTATTGGCGTTGGGTTACTCGCCATAATTTCTTTTACTGCGCTAATACCATCAAGCACAGGCATTTCTACATCCATGGTGATCATATCTGGACGTAACTGCGCTGTTTTTTCTACGGCTTCTCTACCGTTAACAGCAAAACCTATTACTTCAATACCGCTGTCTTGTTCAAGAATTTCGCTTACTCGACGGCGAAAAAAACTGGAATCGTCAACAACTAAAACTTTTACGGCCATTGCGCTCTCTTATTAAATTTATGTGTAGGCATACACAGGTATGCCTACATTTTATCCTGCGTAATGCTTAAGCATATTAGGTACATCCAGAATCAGCGCAATACCACCGTCAGATGTAATTGTTGCACCAGCCATTCCTGGCGTACCTTGTAATAACGCATCAAGAGGCTTAATAACAACTTCTTCTTGGCCAATTAATGAATCAACCACAAAGCCAACTTGCTGAGTACCTATTTGTACAATTACCACATGACCTTGCGCTTTTCGCTGAGAACAATCAGCACCTTTAACTAGCCAATGCTCTAAGTAAAATAGCGGTATCGCTTTTTTACGAACAATAATTGTAAGCTGACCATCTACCACATTGGTTTTGGTTAAATCTAAGTGGAATATTTCACTCACACCAGCAAGTGGTAACGCAAACGTTTGCTCACCAACAATAACCATCAGCGTAGGTAAAATAGCCAGTGTTAATGGTACTTTTATCTCTAAAATAGTCCCTACGCCCAACTCTGACTGTATACTCACAGAGCCATTAAGCTGCGTAATTTTAGTTTTTACTACATCCATGCCTACGCCACGGCCAGAAATATCAGATATCTCTTCTTTGGTCGAAAAGCCTGGTGCAAATATTAAGTTATACGCTTCTGTATCTGATAAGCGACTTGCCTGATCATGGTCAATAACGCCTTTACTGATCGCTATTTTTTTCAGTTTTTCCGCATCCATACCTGCACCATCATCTTTAATGGTTAACAAAATATGGTCGCCTTCTTGCGAAGCCGATAATGTAACGTTACCAGTTCTAGGCTTACCCGCAGCTTCACGCGCTGCTGGCATTTCAATACCGTGGTCAACTGAGTTTCGTACTAAATGCACCAACGGATCGGCCAGTGCCTCAACTAAGTTTTTATCTAAATCGGTTTCTTCACCTACAAGCTGTAAATCAATTTCTTTATTTAAGCTACGGGCTAAGTCACGTACTACGCGAGGGAATCGGCCAAACACTTTTTTGATAGGCTGCATTCGCGTTTGCATTACTGCACCTTGAATATCAGCAGTGACCACATCAAGATTTGATATCGCCTTACCCATCGCTTCACTGTCTGTATTGGTCGCTAAACTGACCAACCTATTTCGTACTAATACCAACTCGCCAACCATATTCATTATTTGATCTAAACGCTTTGTATCAACACGTACTGTGGTTTCAGCAGGTGGAGGCGTAGCTTTTTTAGGTGCAGCGCTACTCGCTGGTTTTTCAGCCACTTTAGGTGTAGGCGCAGCGGCTTTAGCCGCCGGAGCTTGTTTTGCTGCAGGTGCTGGCGTAGGCTTTTCTGGCGTAGGTTTTGCTGGCGTTTGTGCTACAGGTGCAGCCTTAGGTGGCTGCGGTGCAGGTGTGTCAGCTTCTTTTGATTCTGGTGCGGCGCCTTTACCGTGCAGTTCATCAAGCAGTGCTTCAAATTCATCATCGCTGATTTCATCATCACCGCTATCATTTGCAACAGCCGCCGGTGGTGCTGTGTGTTTTACTTCTGGCTCACTGCTTGAGGTATCTCCTGCAACAGGACCAAAACTACCTACACCGTGTAATTCATCTAATAAACTGTCAAATTCATCATCGGTAATATCTGAACTTGAATCTGGCTCTGCACTTGCACTTGGTTGCGACACCGGGCTTTGGCCTTTGCCGTGTAACTCATCGAGTAAGCTTTCAAATTCATCTTCTGTAATTTCATCAATTTGCGTGCTATCTGCTGAAGGGCTTGAACCTGCCGCATCAAATAGTTCATCAAATGCAAATGGGTCTTCATCATCTGTTGCGCTAACGGGAGCTGCGGGTTCTTGTTCAACAACGTCGGGGGCTGTTTCAGTAAGCTCGTCATCCGTAGGCGGTTGACCAAGTTTGTGAAGGGTTTCTAATAATTGAGGGTCTGCTGGGTCTGGCTGTTCGCGGTTTTGAATAGTGGCAAACATTTCATTAATGGTATCTAGTGCTTGTAAAATCACATCCATTAATTCTGAATTAACAGTTCTAACCCCTTGGCGTAAAAGATCAAATACGTTTTCAGCACCATGACAGGCATCAACAAGCTCAGTCATAGCTAAAAAGCCTGCCCCCCCTTTTACGGTATGAAAGCCCCTAAAAATAGCATTTAGTAACTCAGTATCTTCTGGGTTATTTTCTAGCTCAACTAACTGTTCAGATAAAAGCTCTAGGATTTCTCCAGCCTCTACAAGAAAGTCTTGTAAAATATCTTCATCGACTTCAAAGCTCATGCAGTTACTCTCCTCTTAGAAGCCCAAACTTGATAATAGGTCATCGACCTCGTCTTGGTCAGATACAACATCATTTCGCGACTCTTTATCAATAATAGGGCCTTCAGGACCTGCTAATGTTTGTGCGGCAACCAGTTCTTCTGTTTCTTGTTGTTCTTTACTTTCAACAATGCTGTCATCTTGTGCAGCAAATGCTGTTAAAAGGTGGATTAAACTTTCTTCTACTTCTCTGACTAATTCAATTACACGGCGGATAACCTGGCCTGTTAAATCTTGAAAATCCTGCGCCATTAGTACATTGGTCATTAAAGTTTGCAACTCATCAGTTTTATGATGAGAGCTGTTCATAAACTTGTCGATGCTGTGGCATAAGGTTTTAAACTCGCCCAGCTCTATTTCGCGGTTCATAAGCCTATCCCAAGTAGGCTTAATATGTGCAATTTCATCTGCTAGCTGCTGCGCAATAGGAAGGCTTGCTTCGACCGCATCCATTGTCTTATTAGCTGCATTTTCTGTCATTTCCATGACATAGTTTAAGCGCTTTTTCGCATCCGGTATTGCATCAGTGGTTAAATCGGTTAAACGCGTATCAAGTTCAAAGCTTTTAAGGGCTTCGTGTAATTGGCGTGTTAACTTACCTACTTCAGCAAAAAGCTGCGATTGCTCTTGAGAGGCAGTATCTAAAATTAATTGATCTGCTTTATCTTGCTCACCATTTTCTAAAAAAACGACGAGCTGACGAGCTTGTTCTAAAGTAATTTGAGGCGCAGCTGGTGCTGACATAAGCCTCTCCTCTCATTAACCTAAGCGTTCAAACACTTTTTCTAATTTAGTTTTCAAAGTACCAGCAGTAAATGGCTTAACAATATAGCCATTAACACCTGCTTGCGCTGCCGCTATTATTTGTTCTTTTTTAGCTTCTGCCGTCACCATTAAAACCGGAATATGTTTTAATTTTTCGTCAGCTCTAATGGCTCTTAGCAAGTCAATACCCTGCATGCCTGGCATGTTCCAATCGGTTACAACAAAGTCAAAAACCTGATTTTGCAACATAGGTAATGCTGTAGAACCATCGTCAGCTTCTTGAACATTCGTGAACCCTAGGTCACGCAACAGATTTTTTATAATACGTCTCATTGTAGAGAAATCATCAACAACAAGAATTTTCATGTTTTTATCCAAAACATCCTCCGGTGAGGTCTTAACCTATAATTTACTTACTACTAGTTTATCCAGTCATTGATTTTTGCTTTGAGCTTAATCATCGCCTGACCATGTATCTGACTTACACGCGATTCACTTACATCGAGTATATGCCCAATTTCTTTTAAATTCATTTCATCGTTGTAATACAAAGAAAGCACCATTGCATCTCGCTCTGGTAAAGACTTTATTGCCTCTAACAATGAATTATTAAACCGTTCATTTTTAACATTATTAAATGGTTTGTCTAGCGCTAAATCTTGACCTGCAGGGCTAATAACATCTTCATCTACCCCTAGGTCTTCTATACCAAGCACTTTACTGGAATTAACATCATTTAAAATATGATGGTATTCTTCTAGCGAAATATCAAGTTTTTCAGCTACTTCAGTATCTTTTGGTTCTCTATTTAAGCTATTTTCTAATTCTGTGATAGTTTCGGCTACTAATCGGCTTTTACGGTGCACCGAACGTGGTGCCCAATCCCCTCTGCGCATTTCATCAAGCATAGCGCCGCGGATACGAATACCAGCAAACGTTTCAAAGCTTGCCCCTTTACTGGCGTCAAAGTTTTTTGAGGCCTCGATAAGGCCAATCATTCCCGATTGAATTAAGTCATCAAGCTGAACGCTAGGAGGAAGGCGAGCTATTAAATGGCACGCCACTTTTTTGACAAGCGACGCGTGCTTTTCAACAATCACATTTAAATTTTGTGTTGATTGATATCCCATAGCTCTTTTCACCGATGTTGTCATAATCAGCCGTTTACTAGCTTCTCAATGAAAAACTCTAAATGTCCTGAAGGTTGATTAGGTATAGGCCATTTTACTGCTTTTGTCGCTAATGTTTTAAACGCGACTGCTGCTGGTGAATTAGGGAAAAGATCGACAATTACTTTTTGTTTACGCGTAGATTTACGCATATTTTCATCATATGGAATAGTCGCAACAAGCTCCATAGACACATCTAAAAAGCGGTCTGTTACTTTAGAGAGCTTTGCAAAAAGCTCTTGGCCCTCGCGCATACTGCGCACCATGTTTGCAACAATTTTAAATTTATAAACGCCATGCTCGCGGCTAAGTACTTTAATAAGCGCGTAGGCATCAGTAATAGAGGTCGGCTCATCACACACCACCACCATGACATCTTGCGCTGCACGAGAAAAACTCAGCACCATGTCAGAAATACCAGCGGCGGTATCTACAATTAAAATATCAAATTCGGTATTAAGCTCACTAAAGGCACGAATTAACCCAGCATGCTCAGATGGGGTTAGCTCCACCATACTTTGCGAACCTGATGTAGCAGGCACGATTTTAATACCGCCTGGGCCTTCAACTAAAATCTCGTCAAGTTCGCACTCGCCTGAAAGGACATGAGATAAGTTTTTTTCAACACGTAGTCCTAGCATTACATCACAATTAGCTAGGCCTAAATCGGCATCTAATACTAATACACGATTACCCTGCTGCCCTAAAGCAATAGCAGTATTTAAAGAGACGTTGGTTTTACCCACCCCTCCTTTACCGCCAGTGACAGCGATAACTTTTACGCCGTTGTTGTTGTTTTGACTCATTTTGCGCAGGCCGCTTGCTTGATCTAATACTGTGTTAATCATACATCCCTACTGTGCTTGGCGCCACTGCTTGGTGCCTTGAATGTTGTGCTTTTGCTCTTTTTAAATACAATTGCTCAGCTTTTTTTACTAGTTTTTCAGCATTTGCAACGCGAATATCTTCTGGTACACGCTGACCATTAGTAAGATACCCTATTGGAAGACGATTTTGAATCGCTATACTAATAATCTCACCTAAACTTAATGATTCATCTAACTTAGTGAAAATACAACCGCTTAGCTGAACCTTTTTAAAATGTCTTACGGTTTCTTGCAGTACATTTATTTGTGCTGTGGCACTTAATACTAAATAACTACGTATATCTACTCGCTGGTTGCGCATTAACGTATTTAATTGCTCTGTAAGGCGTAAATCACGTTGGCTCATACCCGCTGTATCAATTAATACTAGACGCTTATTGCGTAAATGATATAAAACTTCGGCTAATTCATTGGCATCTTTTACTTGTTTAACACCACAACCAATAATACGACCATACGTTGCAAGCTGCTCATACGCACCAATTCTGTATGTATCAGTGGTGATTAGGGCAACTTTGTCGGCGCCATACTTTTGTGCGCCTAATGCGGCAAGTTTAGCAACTGTGGTTGTTTTACCTACACCAGTAGGCCCAACAAGGGCATACACACCCCCTTGGCGAAGAATTTCGTTATTGGTGGTTTGCATTTGATCTTCAACCATTTGCAATAATGCTTTCCAACCTTGCTGACGCGATACGTCATCTGGGATAAAACACGCCATTTGCTCTGCAACGTCTTTATCTATTCCCATGCCAACTAAACGGTCAATCATGCATGCACGTGTAGGGTCGCGACGTGCCATATCTTGCTGCATTAAACCCGATACTTGGTGTTCTAATAACTGGCGAATTGCGTTCATTTCATCACGCATCGCGCTCATTTGGGCGCTTTCGTTGTTATTAGCTTGACTACGCGGTGCAACCGGCGCATCTAAATCGTCAAAGTCTTGATCTAAGTCATCAAAGCCTAGGCTGTCTGCTTGGGTTTGCATGCGTTTTGGCGCTTCATTTTCGCGAGCAAACATATTTGTCGTACGTGGCTGTGCTGGCTCTTGGTAATGCTCAGACGTATCAATACCTGATTGCGAAAACATAGAGGCTAGCTCAGGAGAGCGAGGGCGTGGCGACTGACGCTCTAATAAAGCTTGTAAGCTATCAGCTACTTTTGCTTGTGGCTCAGGTTGCGCACGCTTAGGCTCTGGCTTTACAAAGTTATGAGTAGGCTGTTGCACGGCTCTTTGCGGAGCAGGCGCTGCCTGTGGTTGTGCTGCGGCTTTAGGGGCTGCTTTGTCGTAATCTACTGCGGCAACAATTTCTACACCATTAGCGAGTTTTTTGTTCGACATAATAACGGCATCAACACCTAGCTCATCTTTAACTTCTTTCAGTGCGGTGCGCATATCTTTGGCAAAAAAACGTTTAATCTTCATGGTTCAACCCCTGTTAAAATCTTTATTGTTGGCCTACTGAGCTGACAATCTTAATCTGTCTTTCATCTGGTACCTCTTGATAAGACATCACCCTTAAACCCGGTATGGTGTACTTAACAAAACGAGATAACACAGTGCGTAACATTCCTGACGTTAGCAATATTGAAGGTTCTCCGGCCATTTCTTGATTCTGATGCGCTTCGTTTAATGATGTTTGAAGTCGCTCAGCAAGGCTTGGTTCTATTCCGGCACCTTCGTCGCCTGCATTTTGTAATGACTGATGCAACATCTGTTCCAACTCAGGCGCCAAGGTTATGACAGGGATTTCTGATGACATTCCCACAGCGTCTTGAACTATTAAACGGCGCAGCGAAATACGCACTGCAGCTGTTAAAACATCGGCATCTTGGCTACGTGGGCCGTACTCTACAAGGGTTTGAACAATAGAGCGCATATCACGAATAGCCACACCTTCGTTTAATAAATTTTGCAGTACTTTTACAACGGTTGTCAGTGGTAGTACTTCTGGCACTAACCCTTCTACTAAACGTGGATGGCTTTTTGCTAACATATCAAGCAGGTTTTGAACCTCCTCATGCCCTAGCAATAATGCGGCACTGTTAGTTAATAACTGGCTAATGTGGGTGGCGACCACAGTGGCTGAGTCAACCACGGTGTAACCTAGTGACTGTGCTTCGTCTTTTTGATCAGGCTTTATCCACACCGCATCTAAGCCAAATGCAGGGTCTTTGGTTTCAACCCCTTTAATAGGGCCAAATACTTGCCCTGGGTTGATGGCCAGTTCATCGCCATGTTTGAGCTCGCCTTCACCACTTGAAACACCCATCATGGTAATACGGTACGCATTAGGGTCTAACTCTAAGTTATCGCGAATATGTACAGGCGGTACTAAAAAGCCAAGCTCCTGAGATAACTTTTTACGCACCCCTTTAATTCGGTTGAGCAGCTCACCACCTTGAGATTGGTCAACAAGCGGAATAAGCCTGTAGCCAACTTCTAAGCCAATAACGTCAATTTGTTGTACATCGTCCCATCCAAGCTCTTTTTGCTCTTGCTTGTTTGCAACGCCAGTACCGGCAACGGCACCACTTTCAGCCTCTTGGGCTGCTAGAGCAGCGGCTTTTAATTTTTGCTGCTGAGTAAAATAAGCTAAGTAGCCAAGTAGTGCGCCTAAACTTAAAAAAGCAATATGAGGCATACCCGGAACCAACCCCATAATGATTAAAATACCTGAGGCGATAAATAATGATTTTTCGTTACCTAATTGGGCTTTAAATTGCTCACCCATGTTATGTGATTCGTTTTGGCGAGTAACAACAATAGCAGTACCAATAGAGAGTAATAATGAAGGAAGCTGCGCCACAAGGCCGTCACCAATGGTAAGTAAAGTATATACTTCCATTGCGCGGCTAAAGCTCAAGTCGTGTTGGATCATGCCCACAAATAAGCCGCCAACAATATTAATAATTAATATCACGATACCGGCAATGGCATCGCCTTTTACAAACTTACTCGCCCCATCCATAGAGCCGTAAAAGTCAGCTTCGCGGGTTACTTCACTGCGGCGCTCACGTGCTTGCTCTGCACTAATAAAGCCAGCGTTTAAGTCGGCATCTATCGCCATTTGTTTACCCGGCATAGCGTCTAGCGTGAAACGAGCCGATACTTCAGAAATACGCCCTGCACCTTTGGTTATTACTACAAAGTTTATAATGATCAAAATTAAAAACACCACTAAACCTACCGCGTAGTTTCCGCCAATAACCACTGAGCCAAACGCTTCAATTACCTTACCAGCCGCATCGCCCCCGTTGTGACCCTCAAGGAGCACCACGCGTGTGCTGGCAACATTTAGGGCTAAACGCATAATTGTAGCGATTAACAGTACCGCCGGAAACATGCCAAATTCGAGAGGTTTCATGGTGTAAACAGTCACCAGTAAAACAACCAAGGCAAGAGCAATATTAAATGAAAATAATATATCAAGAAGAAATGGTGGCAGCGGTAAAATAACCATACCCAGCGCTGCAAGTACTAATAGCGGTGTGCCAACACCTTTGGCATACTCTTTTTTATCTTTGTTAAGTTGTTGTAATACCGCTTTAAAATCCATAACTCTACAATTCAATAAATTGACACTAGCCTGAAATAGCAATAACTATTCCAAGTATAGAGTCAGCAATAGATTCATTGAGTATTGATGCAAAATTTAAAGCAAGTGAGAGACAAGAGCGTATGGGCTTTATGGTTTGAATTTTCAGCCCCGTGTTGATATTTAGGCAAGGCGCCCCTGTAAAGTGTGGTTAGCTCAGCTTACCCTAATCGTATTTAAAATCATCCGGAATAGGCAGTTTAGACTTAAGAGGGATGGGGCGCTTTCCGCGACCTTTTTTAAAGCGTTTAAGCTGAAATACATAGGCTAAAACTTGCGCTACAGCGGTAAATAGCTGATCTGGGATCTGTTGGCCTATTTCGGCAGTATGATAAAGCGCCCGCGTAAGCATAGGAGATTCTACAATCGGTACTTCGTTACCTTTGGCTATTTTACGAATTTGCATAGCCATTTCATCTATCCCTTTGGCAAGTACAATCGGTGCACCTGCTCGCTCAGTATCGTATTTTAGCGCCACAGAATAGTGAGTAGGATTGGTTACAATTACGTCGGCATCGGGGACATCTTGCATCATCCTTCGCTGCGACATTTGCCTTTGTGTTTGCCTAATGCGCGCTTTAATTTGCGGATCACCCTCTGAGTTTTTGTACTCGTCTTTGATCTCCTGCATGGTCATTTTAAGTTGTTTGTTGTGGTTATAACTTTGATAAGGCGCATCTATTGCGGCAATAATCACCAAAGTGCACGACAACCCTAAAAACATCCACGAGAGCATTTCAAGGGCATGAATTATATTACTAGGTGCGCTTTCAATACTTAAATGCAAAATTTCATCAAAAAAAGTTTGAATCAAAAACACCGCAAAAATAGCCACCAGCGCAAACTTTAATATAGACTTTACAAGCTCTATCGCTGCTTGTGGGCCAAACATGCGTTTAAAACCCTTTATTGGCGACATTTTACTGGGCTTAGGTGCTGCAGCTTCCCAACTAAAATTAAAGCCGCCGAGTAAGGTATTTCCTATAAATGCTGCAATAACAATAATTAAAACAAACATCGCCACTGGAAACAGCAGCGCACTGGCCACCTCACTCCACACCGCAAACATTTTAGTGGTGTCGTAGGTTTCACTGCGATTTAAAGACAGCATCCTACCCATAATATTGTATAAGCCTTTGCCTATTTCGGGCCCATATAACAGCAACGAAATTGCAGAAAAAATAAGTACAAACATAGTCCCTAGCTCTTTTGAGCGTGCTATTTGACCTTTCTTTTTAGCATCTTCGAGCTTTTTGGAGGTGGGTTCTTCTGTTTTTTCTTGTCCTGAATCTTCAGCCATTGCCCCTCCTACACCGTACAGCCAACAAGGCTACACATTAGCTCAATCATTTTTAACCACTGAAATTCAAATTGGGTTACAAAATTACCTAAGGTAGCCCAAATAATAATTAAACCGGCAACTAATGTAAACGGAAAACCTATTGAGAAAATGTTTAATTGCGGTGCTGCGCGGGTCATAATACCAAATGAAATATTAATAATGAGCATGGCCGTAAGGGGGGCTAAAGCCAATACCAGTGCAGTGGTAAACATCCAGCTGCCCCACGTTACTATGTCCCAGTAATGATCAACAGCCCACCACTGGCCGTTTATAGGCAACACCGAAAAACTATGCACCACCATTTGAATCATCATTAAATGGCCATTAAAAACAAAAAATAACAAGGTCGCTAAAATTAAGTAAAACTGGCCAACTGCAGGCACACTCGCACCATTTGAAGGGTCTATAACAGAGGCAAAGCCCAAACCGGTTTGCATTGCCAGTATTTGCCCAGCAAGCACAAAGGTATTTAGCATTAGCGTAGAGGCAAACCCTATCGCAACACCTATCAACATTTGCTGAATAACCACCAGCACCATTTCAAAAGAAAATAAATTAGTAAATGTTGCAGGAGGCAGCGCTGGCACCACTAAAAACGTTACCACTACCGCCAATCCCATTTTAATGCGGGTAGGTACGTTTTGTGCGCCTAAGCCCGCCATAATCATGATCATAGAGCTTATGCGAACTAAAGGCAGTAAAAAATCACTTAACCATTGAATAACAAAAGAAAAAGGAAATTCCACAATTAGCCTGCAATTTCAGGAATGAGTAACACTAGGCGGGTAAAAAAGTCCATTAGCTCTTGAGTAAGCCAATGCCCACCTACAATAAGTGCTCCAATGGTAATTAATAAGCGCGGTAAAAAACTTAGGGTTTGTTCATTAATTGAGGTTGCCGCTTGGAACACCGCCACCACTAAACCAACAAGTAAACCAGGTACCACAATAGCTGATACCAGCTTAATAACTAAAAACAGTGCATCGCTAAGAATATCAACAAAAATTTCTGGTTCCATGTTGTACTCCTAATGTTTAAAAGTGCGAATGTAAAACATGGTTTATGTACCTAGTCCAAAGCTTTTAGCTAACGTGCCCATTACTAGGCTCCAGCCATCGACCAGTACAAATAACATTATTTTAAAAGGCAAGGACACTATCATGGGCGAGAGCATCATCATACCCATGGCCATTAATACCGAGGCAACCACTAAATCCACAATTAAAAACGGTATAAAAAACATAAAACCAATAATAAACGCGGTTTGTAGTTCACTGGTCACAAATGCAGGTATTAACACAATAAGCGGTGTGGCCTCTGGCGAATCAAGCTGCTCATAACCTGCTATTTTGGCAAACGTTTCTAAGTCTTTTAATCGTACCTGCGAGAGCATAAAGGCCTTCATGGGCTCCTTTGCAAGCTCTAATGCTTGTACCGAAGTAACTTGTTCATTTAAATAAGGTTCTATCGCACGCTCGTTAACTTGCTGATAAATAGGCGCCATAATAAAAATACTTAAAAAAAGCGACATCCCTAATAAAACTTGGTTTGAAGGTGTTGATTGTAAACCAATGGCTTGGCGCAAAATAGCCAGTACAACAATAATACGGGTAAACGAAGTCATCATAATTATGGCGGCAGGAATAAAGCTCAGCGCCGTCATAATTGCCAGTACTTGCAAGGTTACAGAGTAATCTTGCGTCCCGTCGGCATTGGTTGTAATGGTTAGAGCGTCTATGCCCTCTGCACTGCTTGCAACAGGTACAAATAACACAGCTAAAATAATCAGCAGCCACTTTATCATAGGGTTAATTCTTTTTATTTTGATTCGTTTGCGGGTTTAGTAGTTTGCTAAATCGCTTAGCAAGTTCTGGCAGTTCTTTTTCACTTAACGGCGTGTCTAATTTATGTAAGTAGTTAATACTGTGCGGGGTGACCCCTAATAAATGCTGTGCATTATCTATTTCAACCACCATTAAGCGCTCTCGTGAGCCAAGCGGTAAGCTTCGTACCACTTTAAATTCTTCGCTATTAGCTAAATTTGGGTTAAGTTTTTTAACAAAAAATGCCAGCACTACAATCAGTACTAGCACCGCAACCAACGACAACACCATAGACAAAATGTCGGCCGTAGGTGTTAACGTTTCTGCCTTTGTAAATACTGAGTTTGTTAAAGCAGCAAGGGAGCTCATCGTAATTTTTTGATCCGCTCTACCTGGCTAATAACATCCGTTAAACGAATACCAAATTTATCATTCACTACAACCACTTCGCCATGGGCAATGAGCGTACCATTTACTAATACATCCAGTGGCTCACCGGCTACACGGTCTAGTTCAACAACAGAGCCTTGGTTTAGCTGCAGTAAGTTACGAATATTTATTTTAGAGCGCCCTACTTCCATAGAAATGGTCACAGGAATATCTAAAATTGTATCGAGTTTACGCTTTTCGTCACCGCTAAGTTCATGTTTAGCATCACTTAGTTCATCAAGCTCTGCTACATGCGCTTCGGCGCTCTCATCACCGCCTTCGGCTTCAGCTAGGGCTGCTGCCCATTCGTCCATTGTATCTTGATCATCGCTCATACTTTTAACCTTTTAATCAATTACCAGTCTAAGTCTACACCGTCAGAAAGGTGTAAATCATCTTCTAGTTCTGCTAATTCTGCATCTGAATCAATTTTCTTGCCGCCTTTGGTAAATACATGCAGCTCAGATTTAACTGAATCAGGGCGTTTAATTTTTTCACTAATTTGTAGCGCAACGTTATCGCGAGAACGACCCATTTTAGCTCTAAATGTAGGTAACTCCTCAACAAATACCGTAATATGCTCTGGCATTTCTACCGGTATAATATCGCCCACTTTAAGTTCCATTATTTGTTTAAGAGACAAATCCACCTCAAGAAGTTGAGTCGACATATCCACCTCAACGTCCATAATTTCATCGCGTAAAGCTTTGCTCCAGCGCAAATCGGTGTCTTCTGTATCCGATTGTACACCCGCATCTAATAGCTCTCTAATGGGTTCAAGCATTGAATACGGCAAAGCGATGTGAAAATCGCCGCCACCACCATCTAATTCAATATGAAAAGAGCTAATAACCACAACCTCAGTAGGGCTCACAATGTTAGCCATTGCTGGGTTTACTTCTGAATCGAGGTATTCAAACGA
>NZ_DCYU01000111.1:18251-24011 GCF_002331165.1 Pseudoalteromonas sp. UBA2102 | reverse complement strand
AGCATTTGCACGATTCGACGTTCGGTAGGGGTAAATTCGCGGCCTTCAATTTTGGCATGGTAACGCCCGTCACCACCAAAAAAGTTATCTACCAAAATAAACACTAAACGTGCTTCCATGGTGATAAGGCCAGTGCCTTTTAGCGGTCTAAAACGCACCATATTTAAACTTGTTGGTACAAATAAGGTATGAATGTATTCGCCAAATTTAATCATTTGTACGCCATTAATCGACACCTCTGCGGTGCGGCGCATCATGTTAAATAAGCTTATTCGCATATGACGAGCAAACCGCTCGTTAACAATTTCCAGGGTCGGCATGCGACCACGCACGATCCGATCTTGCGAAGAAAAGTCGTACTGTAATGTACTGCCTTCGCCGTCTTCACCTTCGTGTATATCTTCCTCTTCGACTTCATCAACGCCGTGTAAGAGTGCATCAATTTCGTCTTGGGATAATAAATCGCTCACGCTAGCCCCTTATTGCATCACAAAGCCGGTAAACAATACCCGCTCAATTACTTTTGTGCCTTCAACATCATTTAGCGCAGCTTGCACTTTTTCAAGCGCAGTAAAGCGTAATGTTTCTTTGCCTGCACTGGTGCTGAGCTCATCAGCTGTGGTGGTTGAAAACACGCTTAATAAGGTGCCTTCAATCAGTGGGATGTGCTTTTTAGCGGTTTCTTCATTTACATCGCCACGCACAAGTAATTGCACTTTTATTTGTACAATTCTATCTCTGCTTGACCCAGGTACATTAAACACAAAGGGTCTTGGCATAGCAACATACAAGGCACTGCCCATTTCAGCTGAAGAGGCTGAAGGTGTAGCCGAGTCGCTTTGCGCTGCGGTTGTTGTTTCTTCATCTAATGTTTCAACGGGTGCATCATCGCCCGCCATAAAAAAATAGCCTGCACCACCGCCAACAACAAGCAGTACTGCCACTATGATTATGATCAGCTTTTTTTTGCTTTTACCGGTTTCTTCTATTTCTAAACTTGTTTCTTCGGCCATTGTGATTCCTTTTTTAGCAAAGGTACTTGCTTGTTTTAGTTATTATAATAGCAGTACTTAGGCATAGTAATCTATTGATGATGAAGTTTGTTGTCGAGAACTTTGTGGGTTAGCTCCATCTTGCTCATCATTTTTATCCTGCTGTGTATTTTTATTAGCCGTTTGACCTTGTGATTGCCCTTCGCCTTCATCGCTTTGCTCATTACCAGATTGCCCGTAAGAAATCGTACTTTCACCTAAATCAATTCCCTGCTCGGCTAACATTTCACGTAAGCGCGGCATTGATTGTTCAAGTGCTTCTTTAGCTTGCTGGTTTTGCACTACAAAATTTATTTGTGCTTGTTCAGCATCACTTCTGATACGAATTTGCATGCTGCCCATTTCTGGCGGATCTAAGCGAATTTCAGCTTCTTTATTGCTAATGCTTAGCATTGAAGATACACGCTCTTGAAGCATTTTAGCTGCATCACTTTTAACAATATTAATAGCCTGCATCATACTTGCATCTATATTTACCTGCTTAACCTGCGCGGTGCTGCTTTGTAATTGCTGCGACTGTATAGCTTGGCTCTCTAAAATAGACTGCTCATAACGAGCGTTGTCATACTGAGTATTTATTTGTGCCTGCGTATTATTAATGCCATCGGTTATCAACGTAAACACCTGAGCTACACGCGATAAACCAGTATTTGTTTTAGGCTCTTTAAGTAAGCTTTCCTGCTCGGCCTCTAGGGCGTTCAACTCTTCTGGATTTACACCATCTTGCTCAATACTAGAGGGTGCTTCAGCATTAATCATGGCTTTATTTTGCGGTGTATTCGCATTCATTGCAGCATTACTGGCTTGCTGCGCATTTAAAGCCATATTTGCAGAGCTCGACACACTTTGCGCTTTGCTCTCACTGAGCTGCGTATCAAGCATAGTTTGTAAGTTGCTTATTGTTTCATTTACTTTTTTGAGCGCATCACCTGTCGATTGCTCGTTACTCACATAGCTTTTTAATTGGCTAAGTAGCGCCTGCTTTTCATCGCTATTTAAGTTTTTTAACTGAGATTGAACTAGCTCACCGCGCGTGCTTGTCTCTTTTTCGTTTTGTACGACAAATTCTGTCAATAATTGTTTAACGGAGCTTGCACGATCATCACCTTCACTTGGCGTGGTTTCAGTAAATGAGCTTTTAACGTGCTCGTTTAATTGTGCACGTTGCGCTTCGCTTAATGAGTTGAGTACTTTAGATGTAGTTGATAGCTCTGATTGCGTAGATGAACGAGTCAGTTCTTTGGCTAATTGCTCTATGTCTGCATCGCTTATAGGCAGCGCACTTTCAGCATTTAATACAGTGCCTGGCGCTTTTGTATTCTCAGCACCTTTATCTTCATTATTTACAGAGGCTGCACTGCTATTAGCTTTATTAATTTGTGTTTGCACCGCTTCTGCTATTTGGTTTTTAGCGGCACTACTTGCTAGGCTCTCATTTTTTAAAGAAGGGGCTAAATTTTCTCCAGCGCTTTGCTTAGCTGCTTTAGTTTCAAGCTCGGCGTTTGTAAACGCGCTTTTTTTGCCATTGCTATTATCGTCAGCTAAAAGAGTATCATCGGCTTTAGTCGTTATGGCATCTGCTTCATCAGTTTCACCTAATTGCGAAGCTAAAAAGTTGACACTTTTATCACTCTTTTTAGCACTTAAATCGCTAAAATCATTATCGCTACTGCCGTGTTTTTTTACACTTACGTCAATCACTTGCGAGGAGTTTATTTGTGCTAAAACGCTATCGCCAGATAATAACGTATCTTGCGTGTCATCACTTGATGAAGCTGTCGGTTTTTTGCTATTGGCTAGCTGCTTATCATCTGTTGGCAATAAAGAGCCTGCTTGGCTAGGAGCCTCAGAATTAGCAGGCAATACAAAGGGTTTGTCTGCATCTTGTAGCTGGCTTAAAAAAGCATCACCAGATTCGTTACCTGCAGGTAAGTTATTGTCTTTAAATGCTAAAAAAGAGTCTTTTTCAGCTGTTGCCAACATTGAAATATCGTTTATTGCCATAATTCACCTACACAGCACTGCGGCAAGTTGCCACCGCACTTTGCCAAAATTAATTACCACCTACCAACAAAGCAATAAACGCGCCAAAGTTATAAACTTTTACGGCGCTGAAAAAATTGATTAGCAGAAAACTCGTCCAGCATTTTTTGCTCACTCTTTGCCATTAACGCCGCTGCTTTTAGGTTTTGTTTTTCAATTAATTTTGCTACGGCTTTTGCTTTTACCTGTTGCTTTAACCACAAAGCTTTACGCTGTGTTACAACTTGTTTAGCGGTATTTACCGTACTGGCTTGCTGACGAATCGCTTCTTCAATTTTTGCTATAAAGGCATGGTACTGACCAAAGCCCGCGCTTGATAAACCGGACTTTCCTTTCACATGTAATTGCTGAGAGTATTCTAATCTAAAGTTATTTAACCCTTGCAGCTTTTGTTGGTTAGCTTGTAAATTTTGATTGGCTTGTAAGTAGCTCATGCGCAGATTTTCTTCTTTGTCGTTTTCGAGCTTAAGCAGTAAATCGAGCTTATTTTTTGCCATTATGCTTGTCCTAGTAATTGGGCTAGGCCGTGTAAACCATCGTCGTAACTTATTACATCGCGCATACCTTGCTGTAAAAACGCATTTACGCGCGGCATCATATTTATAGCTTGATCAAGCATTTGGTCAGCCCCTTTTTGATACGCACCTAAGGTGATCATATCTTTATTTTGCTGATACATTGAATACACTTGTTTTAATACGCGGGCCTGCTGCATATGAGGCTCAGACACCACTTGCGGCATAACTCGAGAAATTGATTTTTCGATATCTATCGCGGGGTAATGACCGCTATCGGCTAAATCTCGAGAAAGTACAATATGCCCATCTAAAATAGCACGTGCAGCATCGGCTATTGGGTCTTGCATATCATCGCCCTCACTAAGCACAGTAAAAAACGCAGTGATAGACCCTTGACCTTCGCCGCCATTACCCGCTCGCTCCACCAGCGCCGGTAATTTAGCAAATACAGAAGGCGGATACCCTTTTGTTGCAGGAGGTTCGCCAACCGCTAGGGCTATTTCGCGTTGCGCCATGGCGTAACGGGTTACTGAATCAAGCAATAACAATACGTTTAAACCTTGATCACGAAAGTACTCAGCAATGGTCACCGCGCTTTCACAGCCTTTTAAGCGCATAAGGGGCGATGCATCAGCAGGAGCAGCTACCACAACAGAGCGTTTGCGCCCTTCTACACCGAGTATTTCTTCAATAAATTCTTTTACCTCACGGCCACGCTCACCCACTAGGCCAACCACAATAACATCGGCTTCACTGCCGCGGGTCATCATACCTAAGAGGACCGATTTACCAACACCAGAGCCTGCAAACAAACCCATACGCTGGCCTTGCCCTACAGTAATAACTGAGTTTATAGCCCGTACACCTACATCCATAGGTTGGCTGATTGGTCTTCTAGCGAGGGGGTTTATGGGGTTTTGTGCAAACTTTAAATAGTGTTCGGCGTTAATTTTTCCCAGGCCGTCAAGCGGGCGGCCTAAGCCATCTACAACGCGGCCTAGTAGGCTCATACCAACAGGCAAGCCGGTATCATTTACTTGTGGAATAACACGCGCACCGGGTAACACACCGGAAATGTGGTCATTAGGCATTAAGTAAAGGGTTTGCTCACTAAAGCCCACTACCTCAGCATCTACAAACCCTGACATAGTTTCTATTTTGCATTGGCTGCCTACAGGCGCACGTAGCCCTTTCGCCTCAAGGGTTAAACCGACTACTCGGGTTAAAATACCTGCTACAGCAGGTTTAAACGCTGCAATATGTTGTTGGTATTGATTTAAGCGTTCGCTTAGAGGTGCACGTTGAGCTGCCATAACACGCCACAAAAAAGATTAGATACCGCTATTATGCAAAAAGCTATCCAACGTTTCTTTGACACGGGTTTTTAGGGTCATATCTAAAGACGATTGTGGCGTTTTAACTTCGCAACCGCCGCGCTCGAGTGTGGGTTCTGCAATTAGCTGCCAATTATTATCTGCAATAGTTTGCTCACCATAGCTTTGCTTTACCAGTTCTAGATCATCTGGGTTTAAATGCACACGAACTTTTTCTTGCTCAGTATTTAATGCATCTATGCTTTTTTTAAGCGTATGTAAAATAACATCGGGCGATGTTTTAATTTCTTGATAGGTTATAGCTTCTGCCAGCATAACCGCTAATTGCACTAAGTGCTTTTCTGCCAGTTCGTCCACTTTATCAAGCGGAGCGCTGAGGTTGTCGATTATGCTACGCAAGCTGGTTAACTGCTCTTCTATTAACGGCTTAACGTCTTCTTGGCCTTGTGTTTTACCAAGCTCTACGCCTTCTTTGTAACCTGCTTCTTTGCCCTCACCAACCCCTTTTTCAAAGCCATCTATGTAGCCTTGTTCGTGCCCTTGCTTTAAGCCTTCCTCATAAGCATCTTGCCTAATGCGCTCAAGCTCAGCCATAGTTAACGAAGGCAGTTCAGGCTCTTGCGGCTGAGTGTCTTCTACTGCTTCTTCTTCAACTTCTTTTTTATACAAATCAGAAAGCGGTGTGCCAAAAGCCGTTGAACGATTGCCAAAACTGCGCTCATCAGGAGCAACATCAGGTATTGGCCAGTTTTTTAAAAGCTCATCAGCTTCATCTGCATGTAAAGGGCGACCTTTTAATTTAGACATAGCTTA
>NZ_DCYU01000111.1:0-17853 GCF_002331165.1 Pseudoalteromonas sp. UBA2102 | reverse complement strand
GAAAGCACTTCTTTTTGGGCAGCTTCTACTTCACTTATTCTAACTGGTGCCATTGCTTCTAAGTCATCGGCAAGCATTTCGGCTGCACGTTTAGACATATTACCCAAAATTTTATCTTTAAGCGCTTCGTCAGTCCCTTTAATTGCTTTCATTAGTACGTCTTGCTGTACCTCACGCAATATGGCTTGAATACCGCGGTCATCCACATCCATAAGGTTTTCAAACACAAACATAAGATCTTGAATTTGCTGAGACATTTCTTCATCGTGCTCACGAATAGAGTCCATCAACTGCCCTTCTACATTTGTATCTAGGTAGTTCATTATATCTGCCGCGGCTTTTAAGCCACCCATTTTAGCGGCTTGTGCGCCTGCTTGGCCGGCAAATTGTTTTTCCATAATCTCGTTAAGTTCTTGCAATGCTGCAGGTTGCACTTCTTCAAGGTTCGCAATACGCATAGTTAAATCTAGGCGCACTTTTTCAGGAAATTGCGCTAGGATTTCTGCAGATTGCTCAGGCTCTAAATACGATAAAACAATAGTTTGAATTTGCGGGTGCTCATTACGAATAATATTGGCAACTTGCTTTGAGTCCATCCATTTAAGTGAATCTAAGCCTTTAGCGCCCGAGCCCATTACAATTTGGTCTATTAAACTAGCAGCTTTATCTTCACCTAATGCGGCGGTAAGCGCCTTTTTAATAAAGTCTTCTGACTGGAAGCCAATTGTACTAAAGCTTTGTATTTGTTCTATAAATAAGTTGTGAACTGCGCTTATTTTAGATTGTGACAAGTCATCTAGCGCAGCCATTGCCATACCCACTTTTTGCACTTGCTTAGGCTCTAAGTGTTTAAGTATTTGCGCTGCGTCTTCTTCAGATAAGCTCAATAAAAGAATCGCGGCTTTATCTACGCCATCTAACTTGTCAACATCAAACGCTGGCGGGAGTTGTTTTTGTTCTTGATCAGTCATCTTCTGTTAACCACGCTTTCACTACTTGTGATGAGAGTTCAGGTTCGTTCGCTACAAGTGCTCTTACCGCTTTAAGCAAATCTTCGTCGCCATGTAAATCTGGCAGCTGTAGTGTACCATCGCTTGAGAAGCCTACAGAAGCAGAATCAAAGTCTTTATTTAGCATATCTAGCGTGCTATCGCCAATATCAACTCCTGAGCTTAATGCATCTTCATCGTACTCTTCGAGCGTATCATCTGGGTATATTAAGCGTTTAAGCATAGGCTTAACAACTGCCATAATAAGCACAATAATAACCAGCGCACCCAGTACTAAGCGGACGATTTTCATAAACCAGTCCTGCTCCCACAGCGGTACTTCTAAGTCTAAATCAACTGCTTCGCGTACAAATGGCACGGTTACCACCTCTAATGCATCGCCGCGTTGCATATCAAAACCTACCCCACCTTGTAATAGGCGACGTATATTTGACAAAGCCTCTACCGAGCGCGGCGCCATAGCTGTTTCGCCGTTTTCACCTACTTTTGGCACATAATCAACGGCAACCGAGACGCTAATTCTGCGAATAACCCCTGTTTGCTGGCGCTTATGCGAAATGGTGGTGTCTAGCTCAAAGTTACGTGTAGCCTCTTTATGCACTCGGCTTGGGTTCGTTGCCGTACCAGCATTGCCTTGACCTGCCACTTCTGGAATAGTTGAATTCATAGGTGGCTGATTAGTCAGTGCCCCAGGAATTCCTACCGCTAAGCCACCAATGTTGTTCTCTTCAAATGTGGTTTCGCTTCTTACTGCTGGTAAGTCTGGGTTGTAGCGCTTTTGTGTTTCTTCTACTGAGCTAAAGTCCATGTTTAAATCAACTTGCGCAGTGTAGTTACCCAAGCCGACTACGGGAATAAGAATACTGTCTATTTTTTCTAAATACTCTTGCTCACGCTTTCTTTCAATGTCGTACTCTTTACGAGAGCGTGCTGCTAATGAGTCTTGCGAGCCTGAATTAAGTAAGCGGCCGTTTTGATCTGTTACCGTAACACGTGAAGGCTCAAGCCCTTGTACTGCAGAGGCAATCATATCAACCACTGAGTCAATTTCTTCGCCATCAAGCATTCTGCCGCGCTTAAGAGTTAATACCACTGTGGCTGATGGCTTTTTCTCTCTACGTGCAAATACGTTTTCTTTTGGAATGGCTAATAAAACTTTAGCGCGTGTTACGTTGTTTAATTCTTCTATGGTGCGGGCAAGTTGTTGCTCGCGGCCATGTTTTAAACGTTCTCGCTCTAATCGCTGGCTAACACCAAAGCCCATATCTTGCATTATGATATCGGTGCCTGAGGTAGGACCTTGCTCTAGGCCTTCACGGGCCATCAGCAATTTAATGTTTTGATACTCGCTTTCATCAACCGAAATTACGTTGCCATCTAGCTCGTAGTCAATTTTTTGTGCATCTAAAAAATCAAGGGTTTGGATCAGCTCTTCTGTTGGCATTTTACCCAGCGGACGCATGTCTGGCTGACGTGCCCAAATAATCACAAATATAGCAATAGCTAAACAAATAGCCAGCGCAATAATAAGGGTGACTTGGCGAAGCACATCAACACCATTTAAGGCGCTTAAGTAGCCCGACTTTTGTTCTTGTTGCTCGTTATCTTCGCTTTGGTCAATACCGCCGCCAGCAAGAGCAAGATCTGTTGATTGATTAGATTGCGCCACAATAATTCTCCACTACCTACTTAAACAGGCATGTTCATAATTTCTTGGTATGACTCAACAAGTTTATTTCTTACTTGTACTGTAGCCTCAAATGCCACTGACGATTTTTGTGAGGCAATCATTGCCTCAGCAAGCGATACACTTCTATCACCCATTTCAACAGCCACTACTTTTTGTTTGGCATCTTGTTGTAAGCCATTAACCGTGTTTAATGCATCACTTAGTAAGTCACCAAATTGAGCAGACGATGTCGGCTGAGCTTGAGTAGGTAGCTTATTGATTTGATTTGTATGGCCTGCTTCTAAAGCCATTGATTGCATTTCTTGAAATAGCGCGCTGTTTTGAATTTTCATAATTTTCTCTGGCAAATGCAGTTAACGTTCATAAAGGGAATAAAGCACAAAGTGTGCCATAAAAATAAACCTTTAATTACAAAAGGTTAACTATTGTTTTTGAGAGTCAGAGATTTGACAACCCTAAACTAAGCGTGGTTAGTTTAGGGTTATATGGAAGAAAGGGATAAAGTTATGCGGGCAGCGAAATACCTAAATCGCGCATTTGTGCTAGTTTATAACGTAAAGTACGCGGGCTGATCCCAAGTGTTTGTGCAACATCTTTTCGTTTGCCTTGGCAGCGCGCTAGGGTTTCTAATATTATTTTATGCTCTTTATCTTTTAGCTCATCTTTATAGCTGCCAGTATCAACACTAGGCAGGGAGCTACTCACCTCTGCAGGCGTTATTTTGTCATCATAATACGCGCCACTGGAAGTACTCACTTGCTCAGGCGCTATCTCCTGTTTAGGCATACTGTTAATTGGCGCTTGCATTAAGTTTTCAATAAAAATAGCCTGTTCGCCAATTGCATTGCCCGTTCGCAAAATAAGCGCACGTTGAATTACGTTATCAAGCTCGCGTACATTACCAGGCCATGCATGGCTTAGTAATTTTTGTTCAGCGGCACTATCAAGCGTTGCTAGCGGCTCTTTACTTTTAACTAAATGGCGCTCTATTAAATGCTTAGCCAATACAATTATATCCCCTGGGCGCTCACAGAGCGGTCGCCACATTAGGGGGAATACATTTAAGCGATAATATAAGTCTTCTCTAAATTGGTTATCTGCAACGGCTTCTTTTAGGTCGCGGTTACTGGTGGCGAGTACTCTTACATCGAGTGAAATTGTTTTTCGGGCACCTAAACGCTCAACTTCACGCTCTTGCAATACCCGTAATAGCTTAGCTTGCAGCCCCAAGTCCATTTCGGTTATTTCATCAAGTAATATGGTGCCGCCTTGGGCTTGTTCAAATTTACCTGGGCATGCTTGTATTGCACCGGTAAACGCGCCTTTTTCGTAGCCAAATAAAGTAGCTTCAAGCATGTTTTCGGGAATAGCCGCACAGTTTATTGCCACAAAAGGCGCATCGCATCGGTTTGATTTATCGTGAATGTATCGCGCTAGCACTTCTTTACCAGAGCCACTAGGGCCTAGCACCATAACACTTGCATCTGAGCGCGCCACTTTGCTCGCCAGTTCTAAAAGCGCAATACTGCTAGGGTCGGCAACAATTGGGCCGTCAGTGTCTTTTGGCTTTTCGGGTAAATACCGACTAACCATATTTAAAAGCACCTCAGGGGCAAATGGTTTAGCCATATAATCAATTGCGCCTAAGCGCATTGCCTCTACTGCATCATCAATCGTTGCATAGGCAGTCATCATTAATACGGGGAGATCTGGGTAGTTAAGCTTAATGCTTCTAAGTAAATCTAGGCCGCTCATCGCGCCCATTTGCACGTCGCTGACCACTAATGAAAACTCAGATTTTTTTAATTGGATCATGGCTTGCTCAGCACTATCGGCTGCAACACAGGCAATACCCGACATCTCTAACGTGTCTATGAGTGCTTCTCTTAAACCTGCATCATCTTCAACCACTAGTATTGTATTACTCATGCTGTTTTCTCCTGCGTTGAGGCCGTGCATATGGGCAGCAATAAACTAAAACATGCACCACCATTGGCATTATTAACCACTTCAACACGTCCTTGATGCGCATTAGCCACAGAGCTTACAACAGCAAGCCCAAGCCCTGTACCTTGGCTTTTTGTGGTATAAAACGGTTCAAAAATTTTCTCTATTTTGCTCAACTCTACACCAGGGCCGTTATCGCATACGCTAATACGCACGGTATCGGGTTCGCTACTATCGCGCTGCGCTTTTAATGTCACCTGGGCTTGGCTGCCAATAATTTGAATACTATTGTGAATAAGGTTTTGAATAGCACTGGCCAGCGCGGTTTTATTACCGGTAATTTCTATGTCTGGCTCTGGTAGCTCAACAACAAGTGAGCTGTTATTTAAGGCCACCATTGCATCGGCACCTAGTTTTACCTCGTTTAAAAGCTGCTGCATAGAAACCTGTTCAACCACTTGTTGCTCGCCGCTTTTGGCAAAAAGTAGCATATCGTTAACTTGGGTTTCTAAATCTTTTAAACGCGACATTAACTTAGTTTGAAAGTTATCCCGTGATGACTCTGGTAGCTTTTTAGAGCCCAAATTGGCCGCGTACAACATAGCCGCCGAGAGCGGTGTACGCACTTGGTGCGCAAGCGATGCCACCATTTTACCTAACGCGCTTAGGCGCTGCATATGGGCTACGCGCTTTTGCAAACGGCGCGTTTCTGTTAAATCTGTCATTAATATTAATTGCCCAGGCTCTGGCGCTAGCGCAGTAATATCAAGCTTTATAAGTCGCCCATCTTTGAGCGACACTTCATGTCCATCATCTTGGTGGGGACGAAAAGAGCGTTGAATAATGTTAAACCACTTCTCTCCTTCGAGCGGCTCGCCTAACATATCAATCGCTATTTGATTGGCTTTTGCGATAAGCCCTTTGCCATCAAGCACAACAACACCCGCAGGCATAGTATCAACTAAGTGCGACAGCCAACTTGCTTGCTGTCTTAAATCACTTAATTCACCAATGTACTCTTCTTGAAGTAAACATGGGTTATACTGTTTTGCAGTAATAAACTGTGGTTTAAGTACACTCGCAAGGGCCATAATCAAATCTCTTAATGATGTAGATACAGGGCTAAATGCACAATTTATACCAATATTATTTTATATATTTTTCATTTAGTTACCTTACAATATCGCGTAACAAAAAAATGACGCACACTAAAAGGAATAATAATGAGTGAGCAAAATAAATGCCGTTGTGCATGGCTCGACGCCACAAAGCCTGATTATGTGAAATACCATGATGAAGAATGGGGAGCCCCCCTTTATGACGACACGAAATTATTTGAATTTATTACTCTCGAGTCGGCGCAAGCGGGCTTAAGTTGGTACACCATTTTAAAAAAGCGCGCAGGCTATAAAAAAGCATTTGCTAATTTTAATGTGCAAAAAGTGGCTAACTTTACAGCCGATGATATAGAACGGCTAATGCAAGATGAGAGCATAGTGCGTAACCGCTTAAAAATTGCTGCCACCGTTAATAATGCTCAGCGGTTTATTGAGATTCAAAAAGAATTTGGCAGCTTTAGTAATTACCAATGGCGATTTGTGGGCAATAAACCAATTATTAGTGATTTAAATAGTGTTGAAGACACCCCTGCAATTACCGAGGAGTCAAAAGCGTTTGCAAAAGATTTAAAAAAACGAGGTTTTAAATTTTTGGGCCCTACAACGGTATACGCACATATGCAGGCCTGTGGCATGGTAAACGATCACAGTAATGATTGTTTTAGAAAAGAAGAAATTATAAAGGCGTTTAGTGAGTAAGCGATTTGCTCACAAAGAGGTTTAAAGGCTCGCTTTAGAGAAGTAACGTGTAAGTTAATTGTGGTTTCTCATTTGACCTCGTTTTTTGGGGGGGCTAAGTAATTAGAAGCTGCGCTTTTTACGCGAGCAAGCTTCGCGTCTACCGCCAAAGTTTAAGTTTGCGTTTATCTTGTAAACGCGAAGCTTGCTTGCGTGACGGGCAAAGCCCGTAAATTAACTCCTCAAAAATGAATAATAAATAACGAAAAGTCTTTCACCATTTGCATACTGCTAATCTCGCGATAGATTGTACTTTTTCATTTTTTCAACAAGCGTTGTACGCCTTACACCTAATATTTCTGCGGCGCGCGCAACAACGTAATCAAAACGCTCTAACGCTTGGGTAATTAAGCTTATTTCAAGCTCTGCTAAATAATCTTTAAGCTCTATACCTTCTTCGGGTAATACGCCAGATCCCGGTTGGCTAAATTCAGGCTCAGGTTCATTATCATAATCGCTAAAACCTGAGCTAAAAATATCGTTAAAGGCATCTTTTTCAAGTAGCTCTTCAGGGTACTCTGGCTCGTATGCGTCTACCTCGATGTAGCGATATTTATTGGGTAAATCGGGTACATCCACTACTTTTTCAGGGAACATAATCACCATGCGCTCCACTAAATTAGCAAGCTCTCGGATATTACCAGGCCAAGCATGTTCTTTGAGGCTCTCAACCGCGCGCTCTGTAAATTTAGCCGACGTACCACTTTGCTCATTAACACGGCGCATTAGCTCTTTAAGTAATAAAGGTATGTCGTCAGCACGTTCATTAAGTGACGGGTTTTCAATAGGAAACACGTTTAGACGGTAATATAAATCTTCCCTAAAGCTGCCCTTTTCAATCATTTCCTCAAGGTTGCGATGAGTAGCGGCAATCACCCGTACATCTGCTTGAATAGCTTTTGTGCCACCTACACGCTCGTAGCTGCGCTCTTGTAATACACGCAATAACTTTACTTGCATTTGCAGCGGCATATCGCCAATTTCATCTAAAAATAGCGTACCGCCTTGAGCCAATTCAAAGCGCCCTTTACGTGCAGAAATAGCGCCGGTAAACGCCCCTTTTTCGTGACCGAATAACTCGCTTTCGAGCAACTCTCCAGGAATAGCACCACAGTTTACTGGTACAAACGGCCCAGTATTGCGTTTAGATAATAAATGGACGTTACGCGCAACCACCTCTTTACCTGTACCCGACTCACCTAAAATAAGCACGTTTGCATCGGTTTTAGCCACTTGCTCAATTAAAAAGCGTACGTTTTTAACTGCGTCTGTTTCGCCAACTAAACCATCAAATGTTTTGTGTGGTTTATGATGCTTGTGACTTCCAGGAAGCATACGTTGGTACTGTTGGCAGTCGTGTAATAACTGTGTGGTTACTTCGTGATTAAACGGCTCACAAATTAAGCCCACTACATTAGCAATACTTAATAAGGGCTTGAGTGTTTCACCAATCAGTAAAAAAGGCAGGGTTGGAAAACGCTTAATTAAGCTTTCATGATCTAAGCTTTGCAATGCACCTAAAATAACAATGCATTCTTGTTGTTGATACTTACTAGATACTTGCTCAAAATCACTTTCGTCAAGTAACTGCACAGCTTCCCCAATAAAGGTAAGCGATGCATTTAATCCTATTGCACGGTTATTATTATTATCTAAAATCAAGATCATAGTTAGCGAGCCATAATTTCACTAATTTATTTTATTAGCTAAATTGTAAGCGAGATCTGAATGGATGCAAGTAATAGCGGCGGTTTTTTGACATAAACGCCAAAAAATAGACATCGCTATAAAACAATAATACTTAATGATTAAAACTTAAGTATTATTGTTATTCAAGTAACTTGAGTTTGTGTGCCATATAATAACTGTGACAGTAAAGGCTTAAAATTTGGTATCGGTTTAAATTGATTATTATAAAGTTGAACATTACTAATGTAATGTGGGTTCAAAATATAATTTTAAACCTATAAATAATACTAACAAATTGAAAATTAAAACCCTTATATGTATTCATATTGAGGGTTCAATCTCAGAAAATTTTTCCTCATAATCTGATTTTATCTCTTCAAAGTAACTGCAAACTATCTGAGCACTATTATGAAAATTCTCCAACGCCTGCCCCTCCTCTTCATGACTATACAGCGAATTAACTAACATAGAATGAGTATGTAAAATAGTTCCGCGTAATAACTCATCAAAGTAACTAATATTAGTGTTATTAAAACTTGAAAGGCGACGAAGTTGCTCATCTAATAATTCTAACGCTACATTAATAGAAGCTGGTTTACCTGATAGTTGCTCAATAAATAAGTTACACAAATCTAAAAACAACGGCACATCATTATGGAGCGCAACAAAAGCATCATTAGTATAAGTCTCTGAACTTTTAATCGTTTCAGTTATATTTGAAATCAGTGCGGCTTTATTCTCTATTAACGAACTAACTAATGAATCGGCCTGAGTTGGCTTAGCACCTTCAACATAAGCCCCGTCACTGCAATTTTTTACCTTTAAATGCGGATTTTGCGCTAATGTTCTTTCAAGTACAGTGTGTGAATACTTAAATATCTCATCTGTTTCCACTAGAGCGTCAGCATCAAAATTGGCTTTTAGTTTATACTTAGCTTTGTGTGTATATAAACCAGAGTCTTGGTCTCCTTTATAATAGACACTGTTTCTAGAGTGATGTTGCTTAGACTTATAGCCCATATCAACACCGAACAAAGCTATATCTGTAAAACCTATTTTTTCGCAAAAAGCCAACGCACAATTACTCACTGTTGGATTACAATTTACCAATAATGCGGGTTTTTCCTGCTGCCCCAGGCCTTGAACGAAAAGTTTACTGCTAGCCTCCCCCCACTTTACACCTTGGACTTTATCTTCAAACATAGCAAAAACAGAAGGCAATACAGTATTTAATGCAAGTAAGGTAATCCCACTAAAAAACGCTTTATCATAAAACGACGCTAAAACATCATGGGTTACTTGACAGCGTTCCATTTCACAATGAAAGTCAGGCTTTAAACCATATTTGTATAAGGCGCTGAGCGCTGTGCCGCAACTTATAACAATGGCGTTATTTTGATGTTCAATCAGCCACTGAATGTCTTTATCTAGTGATGGGCCGTTAGCAATTAAGTAGACAGGTACATTTTTTAACTCGTCTAAACTATCGGGTCTAAGAAAAGGCACATCGAAGTTTTTTGAAAAGTTTTCAATACTTAAAATAGCATCATCATAAAAACCAAACCCTAAAATATTACCGACAAACTGTAAGGATAGTTGCTTGGTAACTCGATCTAAGTAATCATCATGGTAATGCTTATATAAAAAACTGTACCCTGAGAAAAAGCGGCCAAAACGTTGAAATACTGATTCTACTTCTTTACTAATACCCAGTTCAGTATCAAACTCACCCACGCTAAAATGCAGTTCCGTATTATGTACGTTTAGCTGCTCAAAAATATCCGCCCAATCTGTTAAAAATAAGCTCAAATAAAGTAAATCAAGATGCGGCTCATAGATGTAGAGCTTCTTCACTATATGTTCTTTTACTAATGAGTTTATATGGTAACCACACCCTATACCCATTAACATTAAACTAGGTATAACCTTAGGCAAATGATTATGCTTTTTTTTCTCGTTCTGCTCTTTTAAACTAATTGAAAGTTCATTGAGGAATTGACTATGAATAAAGTCGTCTGTTAACTTTTTTCGCACTGAAAACTTATTGGTTAAAACTGTGGGCGTCTCGCAATAATCGAGATACTGTACATACGAATCTTGATAAACATCTTGTTGATATATGTTGTTCTTTTTCTCAGTATCGTAAATATTAACGTTACCGTTATCCATATGTAACTCAAAGCGATTGAGCTGATAATTTAAAAAGATATTGAATATATCAGGGTAGGTGTGCTCAAAGGCTTGCATATTAGATTGAAACATCTTTTCTAAATCAAAATCTGGCCGAACAAAGTCCATTAGCGCTGCTTCATACTTTTTTCTGTTCTCAATTTGTGACTGTAAAAATGCTTGATAGCGCTCTAACTCATTTAGTTTTTCATTTATAGCCAAAGTTAGGTCATTCATTATCGCTTGTCCCTATAACATCTGAGTATACCTGTAAGTGTTTTTTCTTTTTATGCATTGAAGTTAACAAGGCTTGCAACTTTGATTTTCCATTACCTAACATGGTATGGTGCTTTTCAGTTTCTATTTGCAATTTGCTTATAAATGCATTTACAAACGCTTTGTTTTGTTGTTCAAGTCCATTTGTTAGCGAAAGTAACTCGTAAAGCAAGTTATTTTTCTTTTCTATAACCTTTGCTAAGCCGCTATAGTTTTCATCTTCTATCATAACGAGTTCTTTTTTGAGTAACTCTTCTAAACTTTCGATGATTCGAAAAGCTTTGTCATCTAATAACTCGTTCACTTAAATGCCGCTTTGTTTTAAAAGTGCAAAGCCTTTTTGTTTATCTTGTTCGGAAATACCATCCCAAGCTTCTTTTATAGGCGAAAATAGTTCATTAATTTCATCAAGTATTTCAACCGAGTTTTGCGTATTGGCTTCTGAAAGTCTCACTACCATATAATCATAAAGGTTATTAAGGTTGTCTGCGATACCGCCGCCTTGCTCAAAGTTCAACCCGCCTTTGAGCCCGCCAATAATACTAATAGCTTTTTTAATACTATTGTTTTTCGCTTCAATTTCTTTTCGATTTATAAACGCTTTAGCTTGATAAACTTGAGTCAAAAACTCACGCATAAGAATCTGAATTACTTGATGCGGATCTGCCTCAGAAAGAGAAAGCTCTTTTTGAGCTTTTTGGTATGTATTTGCGCGTAAATTCATTTTTCACCTCTTAAACCTAACTATTAGATGTATTTGTTAAAATACTCGAAATATATGAGCTAGATGTTTGATACTGTGCCATTACGCTATCTAAAGCAGCATATTGGCTTCTTAGCGAAGCTTCAAGATTTGCTAAACGTTCATCTAAGGCATCACGATCTGTTTCTATCGTCTCTAGTGATTCATTAAGGGATCGCTCCCTTTTGATTAACGAACCATCGCTACCTGTGTAAAGCTCAACCAGTCCGTCAACTTTTTGAACCAGTCCATCATCATCACTAAAAAAACTTTGCAATGCACTGAATTTGTCAGAAATAGCGCTATTCAATAGCTCTTCTCCGCTTTGCAATGAACCAATTCCTAGGGATGAAATCTCCATTTCACCTTCACGGTTAAAACTAACACCAATTTCCATTAAAGATTGTATGTCAGTAGTACCACCTAACTCATTAGTAAACATCCTTTGCAATTGCTGTTCCATTGTTCTAATTGTACTATCAGAGGCTAATAACCCTGACGAAGAATTTGATAGCGAGTCCAACGTTCCTTTTAGGGAGTTATATGCCTCTACAAATTCTGTGAGTGTTTCTTTTACTATGTCTTCGTCAACTGATACGCTAAACTCTTGCGGTTCAGTTGTTGTTGATTTAAGAGTTAATGTTGTGCCTTGGATTTTATCTTTTAATTCATTAGTTGAACTACTTACAGACTGCCCATTTATCAAAGCATTAGCATCTTGAGCTGCTTGTTGGACAGACAGACTCGCCCCCCCGCTTGGTGAATTAGTAGCAATACTTGAAAGTGAATCATCATCAGTCGTAACAGACAAAGTATTATCTGCTCCTGAGATAGCAGAACTAAACGTTAAAACTGCACCGCTATCACTATTTACTATATTTGCACTAACACCAAAATTTTCGCTTGCTTTATTAATTTTATTACGGATATCTTCGAGCGTATCTGTACTTTCAACTGCAATAGTAAATTCGTTATCACCTGCATTAAATGTCAAATTACCGGCACCTAAAGTATCTTCTGCCGACCCAAGCGCTGCAGATTGTAATTTAGAGCCTTTTGCTAATTGCAAGACTTCAACAGAAAAGTCACCAGATTGCATTGAGCTGCCTACTTCCACCTCAAATGCCTGTTCCGATTCTTCTAAACTATTAGCGAAAGAAACAATTCGCGAATTATACGTTTCAGCATCACCTAATTTTGCTAATACATCATTAAACGAGTCTAGCGCAGATTTAAATGTTCCAACACCCGAAAGCTGCGTGGTGTAATTGATTTCACGCTCATTTAACTGACTTTCTTTTACGGTTCTTTCCGCACTAATTGTAGCTTCAATAATCGACTCAAGATCAATACCAGAGCCAACCCCAGCTGACGTTATAGTAGCCATACGTTATTCCTCAAATTGTCTTATCAATCAAAACACCTAAAGGCTGGCCAAAAATTTGCTCTTGCAGCTCATCAATTTTACTTGCCAACTCCAAAACTTCCAGACTTGGTATTTGTCTTATCACTTCATCGGTTGCTGTATCAGTAACCACAACAACAGGTGAGCTTGTCTGTTCATCAATATGAAATTTAAACTGCTTTGATTTTAGTTGGGTCAACGATTCTAACTTCTCAACAGAATTAAGCAAATTTTGCGCCACAATATCTTCACCCGATTCTGATTGCTGACTTTCGTCTAAATTTTTTAGCGCATTCACCTGTTCAGCAACAAACTCCTTTTGCTCTTGAGTTACTTCAGAGTTTATGCGCTTAGCAAACGCGTCGTTACTAAGATTTGAGTTAATATTTTCCATTTGACACCTCTAAAACCAAAAAAGGACCTGTACACCAGCTTCACCAGTACACAAGTCCTTCTAATTGTAGTTTAATATTTATTAATTATAGAAGAGAAAGCGCAATCTGTGGTTGCTGGTTAGCCTGCGCAAGCATTGAACTAGACGCTTGCTGTAATACTTGGTTACGAGCAAGGCTAGCACTTTCTGCAGCAAAGTCAGCATCCATAATACGTGAACGAGACGCAGCTACATTCTCAGACACATTTGTTAAGTTACGAATCGTCGAGCTAAAGCGGTTTTGTTTTGCACCGAGATCTGCACGAACATCATTCACAGCTTTTAGTGAATCATCTAAGCCATCTATAGCAGCTTGAGCGCCTGAAGCTGTACTAATATCCAACCCACCTGTTGATAATCCTGTAGCATCCATTGCAACGCTTATAGACACAGCAATAGTTTGGCTTGCATCCGCACCTACTTGGAAGTCCGCAGAATATGTGCCATCAAGTACATTCACACCACCGAATGTGGTTGTGTCTGCAACACGTGTGATCTCCTCATTCAACTGAGCAAATTCTTTTTGTAACGCTGCACGGTCATCTGCACTGTTTGAACCATTGGCAGATTGGATTGCTAAGACACGCATACGCTGCATCATAGTTGTTGTTTCTTCTAATGCACCTTCCGCTGTTTGAGCAATTGAGATACCGTCATTAGCGTTACGTGCTGCTTGGTCCAGACCTTTCATTTGTGACTCTAAACGTGAACCAATTTGAAGGCCCGCGGCGTCGTCAGCTGCACTGTTAACGCGTAAACCTGAAGATAAACGTTGATATGATGTAGACAAATCATTTGTTGAATTTGATAAGTTACGCTGTGAATTTAATGACATTACATTAGTATTTACACTTAAAGCCATGATAGCCTCCTAATAATTTAACTAGATGGGAATCAAGCTTTACAGTTTTGTAATTTAGCTCAATGATTCCTGCCTGCAGTTAAGTTATCGGCGCTCGATTGAGTTACTTTAGCCTTTTTTTAAAATATTTATTTATTACTATCTTTCATAAAGTTAAAAGCCAGAACTATGTTCTGGCTTGGTATTGTTATATTACAATTTAAAAATTATTGTAATAGAGACAGGGCTATTTGGGGTTGTTGATTGGCTTGAGCGAGCATTGAACTTGAAGCTTGTTGAAGCACTTGATTGCGTGCAAGGTTAGCACTTTCTTTAGCAAAATCGGCATCCATGATTCGTGACTTAGATGCAGCCACATTTTCCGATATATTTGTTAAGTTTCGTATTGTTGAACTAAACCGGTTTTGCTTTGCACCTAAATCGGCGCGTACATCGTTCACAGCTTTTAATGCATCATCAATGCTATCTATGGCTGTTTGAGCCCCTGCAGCTGTCGAAATAGTATTTGCATTAACAGAAAGCCCCGAAGCCCCCATACTCGCGGCTATTGAAACTGATATAGTTTGATTAGCATCTGCACCTACTTGAAATTCAGCGCTATAAGTTCCATCGAGAACATTTACGCCACCAAATGTAGTTGTTTCTGCAATTCGATCCATTTCTTCTTGGAGCTGCGCAAATTCTTTTTGTAATGCAGCTCGATCATCATCACTATTAGATCCGTTTGCCGACTGAATAGAGAGTACTCGCATGCGTTGCAACATATTGGTCGTTTCTTCTAATGCACCTTCCGCTGTTTGTGCAATAGATATTCCATCATTAGCATTTCGTGCGGCTTGATTTAAGCCATTCTCTTGTGTGGCTAAACGAGTACCAATCTGTAACCCTGCAGCATCATCTTTAGCACTATTAACACGCAAACCTGATGACAATCGTTGAAACGATGTACTTAAGTCATTTGTTGAATTAGCCAAACTACGTTGAGAATTAAGTGATGCTACATTTGTATTTACTGTTAATGCCATTTTACCATCTCCTAGGTTTAAACAGAGTGTGGTTCAACACGTTTTAACAGGAACCACTATTCGATAATTTCTAATTATTAGAAAAGCATTTACTGTGCCAACTTTTAAATAAATATAATCATATGTTTTTAAAGTATTTTCAATCAAAATATCAAACATTAATAATAAGTTATCTGGTTAGCTGGAGTGACGACAATTTATTGCCGCTATTTTGAGGGAGGTTTTTGCCGCTTTGTATTAGCTAAAGCGGCAAGGTATTTCTGCTTATAATCTGTTTATAAGTAATCAAATAAAGAAAGGTTTGTTAAACGGCCAAACGTGGCTTGTGACGCTTGCAGTGCGGTTTCTTGTTTAGTGAGTTCACTAATGGCTTCTGCCATGTCTACCTCTACTAAATCAGAAAGGTTACTTTTGTTTTGAATGTCTTGCGCAAGATTTGAGTCACTCACGCTTTCAACCGCATTCATCCGCCCGCCTAAGCTCGCTTGCGTATACACAACTTGCTCACTTGCATTTTGAAGCTGTACTACACCATCGGCTAATACTTGCTGAAAATCATCGTTTTCAAGTGTGCCATCATTTAACCCCGTAATGAGTGATTGTAATGTATTAAGCACGTTTTCTTTGTGCGGCTTTTCGAGGGTAAAATCAAGCTGGCCTGGTGCTGCGCCTTCAAATTCGATTTTCATGCCTGCAAAATCGATTGGCTCATCCGTTACCTCGCCTACTTGTGCGGGGCTCAGCGACACACCGTCGCGCAAAATTTCATAAGTATCAGGGTCGTTGGCGGTAGCGCCTGGTGTTATTACCACATTATACGTGTTCGCTGTTGCCGCTGCGGTTGGATCAGCATTGTAGTTATCTTGATGAAACCGGTCGAACTCTGTTTGGCCATCTACATAAACCGTGCCTGCTGTAATATTATTTGCAGGCGTAGTTACCGGGATCGCAGCTTGATTATCAGTAACATCTAACCTTGCGTCGCTTTTCTCAAACGTATCAAAACCGTTATCGCTTGATTTAATACTCACTCCTTCAGCTATGGTTATAACATGCTGGCCTTGATCCCCATTATAGGTGTACTCACCTGTTGTAGAGTCAAACTGGTATGGTTGAGTGCTGTCTTGGTAACCTGAAAAAATAAATTTACCATCTTCTGAGCGGGTATTCATTAAACTCAAAATAGTTTGTTGTAATTCTTCTAACTCTTTGCCAATAGATGCTTTGTCGCTCGTACTGAGGGCACCGTTACCCGCTTGGATTGCCAGTGTTTGTGCTTTTTGAATTGCATCAGTTATGCTGCTTAATACAATTTCTTCTGTATTAAGACGGTTATTCAACTGGTCAATATTTTTAGCGTGCTGCTCATTTGTTTGTATTTTATTTGAGTAAAGCATCCCTTGCGAAATAGCAGCAGGTGCTTCTGAGGTAGTTAAATACTTCTGCCCTGTCGTTACTTGCTCTTGTGCATTAGCAACACTTTGTTGGCTATCGAGTATTTTATTAATGTTGTTTTGGTACATTAAGTTATTTGATAAACGCATAATTACCTCGCTGCACTTAATAAGGTGTCAAAAATTTCTTGAGCTGCAGCCAACACTTGAGCTGATGCTGAATATGATTGCTGAAAACGCAGTAAATTGGCAGCCTCTTCATCTAGGTTTACACCTGAGAGCGACTCATACCACGCTTCTGATTGCTCTGCTAACGCATCAAATGCGCTGGCACTGGTAATGGCTTGGCCGGTTACTACGCCAATATCACTCACTAACCCTGAATAGGCTTGATTAAACGTTTCGTGATTGTCGGCAGTGGCTGTTGTCACTACATTTTTACGCACTAATTCGCCATTTTGTAAATCAGCGAGCTTTAAACCATTACGGTTATCATCAAAACCGCCTTCGTTAAATTCAAGGGTAAAGGTGTCTCCAGTGGCTGGCGTGCCTTCAATGTCAAAATCAAAGCCATAGTTGCTATAAGGTACGCCAGCCTGAGCCAGTACGCCCTCTGCTGGAGGCGTTACTGTAAACGTAGTGGTGCCATTTGCATCTGTAATTTGATATTCGTTTGCAGTGCCTGTTTTAACTAACGTTATATCGCCATTGGCTAAACCAGGGGTAGTGTTAAAGCCACCCGAGGTAACACTAGTTACTTCTCCGGCTGAAATAGTCGCTGTACCTACATTATCTATGCTGTTAGCTGTACGAATAGGCGATGCCAGTGCTAAGTCTTCACCGCGGCTTGTCGCAAGGGAAATACTGGTTGCCGCCTCAGAGTTAAGTTTAATTTGAAACTGATCACCTGTATTACCTGTACCTGCTACATCAATTTGTAAACCAAACGACTCCCCACTCGTAATGTCATCTGAGTCAATAACACCTGATGGCGGTATCGTCGCTAAAGAAGCGCTGCCTATCGGCTCCCCTTTATTATCTATAGGCTGAATGCTCACTTCATTTGCATTAGCGGTATAAGTAACTATAAAGTCGCTGGCAGGCAGTTCACTACCTTTACCAGCCTCAAGCGTGGCCGTTAAACTAGCGCCGCCGGTATTAGCTTGGTATGCATGAGCACCCACGGTAGGTATATTAAATATATCACCGCCTAGCTCACCGTTAGCATCCATACCCAATTTATTTTGCTCGTTGAACGCATCAGCAATTGCCAATCCCATTTGGCCAATTTGATTTTGTGCAGGCACAAGTATGTCGTCTCTAAAAGCCAGCAAGCCGCCAATTTTGCCTTTTAA